>NZ_JBSZCP010000033.1:0-172657 GCF_054166785.1 Cyanobacterium sp. | reverse complement strand
TTGCTGAAGCACTCGAGGCATTTCGCACTGCTGTATCTTTTCGTTTTGTCCACTGGCTTACCCATAATACTGAGGTATTTTCTGCTTATAAAGCTAGTTTAGGCTTTGTTTGGGCTTGAGTTTTGTTTAAGTACCGTTAATAAACCTGATATAACTTTACTAATGAAATTTACCCAATATTTCCTTAGCACTCGACAAAGAGCAGATCGAGCTATTATCAAATTAGATTGGATTGAATATGTGATCCAAAATCCCATCAGAGAAATAATTCAAGCAGATGGTAGAATTAAGCTATGGGCAAAGATTTCAGAAATGGAAGATAAATATTTGCGCGTAGTATTACTAGCCGATAGAGAAACAGTACACAACGCATTTTTTGATCGTTCTTTTAAACCATGAGAATTAAGTACTTCGCCGATACAGATACCCTCTATATTCAATTCAACGATAGCGAAATTATCGAAACAAAAGACCTCAACGATAATACATTAATTGATCTTGATAAAAATGGTAATGTTTGTTCCATAACGCTCGAACACGCCCAACAACGAACCGATATTAATAACTTGTCTTTTCAACAAATAGTTGCTTAATTAAGGGCTATTAGACGCAACCTGTTAAAGTGCGATCAGAGGTAGCCTGCCACTTCGTGGTCGCACTTTAACGCCCCTTACCCCCACCAAAACACTCCAAACCACAAGTCCCCCTTTTTAAGGGGGATTTAGGGGGATCAAACGCCCTAGCCACAAACAAAATCGGGAAATAAAATAAAAGCGTAAAGAGATCCCCCCTAGCCCCCCTTCGGAAGGGGGGAACAAGAGAAATACAGAAAGAGAAACTAGCCCATAGCATCCAATCGTTGGGTAATCCACATCTTAATAACCGCCTGAATGTCAACCCCCATCCTTTGAGCTTCCCTTTCCATAGCTTCAATCATCCACTGTGGAAAACTAATCTCCATCGCATCCATTTCCAAACCCGGACGCTTCAAAGAATCAAGATCAAAATATTCCAACACATCTTCCCCATTATCAAATAATAAGTCCAACTCCTCAGCCTTCATATAAACTAACCTCCTTTGTTTTTGAACGTCTTACCGAAATTATTCTCACCCTATCACCCCGATAAGTTATTATGGCAGTCCAATGTTTCCCTTTTATTGTTCCTATAACCATTGTACGAAGTTCATCCTCCGATTTAGCTTCAATCTCAACTCTCCTCACATCTGACCAAAGCAATTGAGCTTCATGGAAATCAATACCGTGTTTTTTCTTATTACTCTCACTCTTGCTTATATCAAACTCAAATTTTCTCATCCATTACATTTTTTCTTCTGACCATACCATACCCTAATCTTATTAATATCTAAGGGAGATCGCACAACACCTTTTCATGATCGCCCCTTACCCCCACCAAGCCACCTCAAACAACAAGTCCCTGACCTCCGTGGGGGATTTATGGGGAGTAAATCCAACAGATGGATAACGATCAGATTTAGTTAAAATGATGACTAACGACCCATTAATTTCTTAACAATAATGAATACTATCTGTAACACAAAAGAAAGGCTAACCTTAGAGCAAATTTATCAACAATTTCCCGATCAATGGGTGTTAATCGTTGAACCCCAATTAGATGAACAGTTAACCGTTATTTCTGGCATAGTAGTTGCCATCGCAAACGATCGCCATAAATTGTATGATCAGCTTCATCTAAGTAAAGGAAAACCATCCGCCATAGAATATACTGGTTCCACGGAAGGAGAAGCCATCGCCTTATTCTTGTAGAACGATTATGAGCAAAAAATCTTATCGAATCTTACCCTATGGTGTTAACTTATTCAAAATACCAGCAGTAATTGGCGGCAATCGAAAAGGAGATTTTCAGAAAGTAAATTTATTGATTGATACAGGGGCAAGTTTTACCATCATATCCCCAATGATTATCATCGATTTGGATTATAATCCTACTAACTACCGTCAAACACAACGAATAACCACAGGAAAAGGAACCACTGCACCAATTCCCATGATCGATCTTAATTGGTTTAATTGTGGCGGAAAAATAGTAAATAATTTTCCCATTCTTGCCTATGATATTCCCTCAACCCTCAAAGTTGATGGAGTTTTAGGTATGGATTTTTTAGTTAAATACGGCGCTATTATTTCTCTACAAGAACAAAAGATGTATTTTGTCTAAGGGCGATCGCACAGTGACAGGCTACGCCCGATCGCACTTTAACTCAGCGCATCTTACCCCCACCAAGCCACTCCAAACCACAAGTCCCCCTTTCTCCTTGGTAAGGGGGGATGCCGAAGGCAGAGGGATAGGCGATTTAGGAGGATCTAACTACTTCTTAAGTTCCGCTCATTGACCATTAACATAATTATGTAATATATTTGATATGAGACTTTGATAAGAAATACCCTCCTTAAGTGCGATCGCCCTTATAGCCCCTAAATCAACAGAAGATAAATTTAAAGTAACCTGCTGATTTTCACCCATTGTAGCCCTAGCATAACCTTGGAGAGTTTTAACACGCTCCTCATCATTTACCGATTGCCATTCCCCTTTTTCAAAAGACTCTAATAAATCTTTTTCCTCCTCATCAAACCTGTTCATAAGTTTTTACCTCTCAAATATTGTTTTGTCGCCTTACGAGATGGAATAATTGTCTTTAATTTATATCGCCCCTTAACTCCCACCCTATCCTAATAGTAATCACAGTTCAATTTATTGAACGATAACCCCCTAGCCTTGGAATTCATTACAAGGCGGATGACAATATATCTTGACAATCTGATTATGACCTGATCGCACCCCCAGCACACCACCTCAAACAACAAAGTCCCCCTTATTAAGGGGGATTTAGGGGGATCAAACCCAACGTTACGCCAACAATCAAATCAGCTATAAAATAAAAGCGTAAAGAGATCCCCCCTAGCCCCCCTTGATAAGGGGGGAACAAGAAAAAACAAAAAAAATTCCCCCACCATGATCGATCCATGATCAAAACTGGGTAACTTATAACTAACAGAAAAAGAAAAACTTTTAAAATAACTCTCACAGGAGAAACAGCAATGAAACCAGAAGTAACCTTAAAATATTTAAACTACGTCGCCAACAAAAAGAAAAACAGTGAAGAAGGCTTCACCCTCATCGAACTCTTAGTAGTAGTAATCATCATCGGTGTACTAGCCGCCGTGGCTCTCCCCAACCTCCTCAACCAAGTAGGTAAAGCTAGAGAAACCGAAATCAAAAATGCTGTAGGTACCGTCAACCGCTCTCAACAGGCTTACCACTTTGAAAGACAAGTATTTGCTACTACTGAAGGTCAAATGGGTATTAGCATCCCTACCGAGTACATCAACGATATGCAAATTGCTTCTACCTCTGGAGCAGAAGCAATCGTAAGACCCAGTAACACAGAGGCTATTAATGATGGTACCCGAGCCTATTCTGGTCGCATCAACTTTGCAAATGGAGCCTATGATCAAATTATGTGTCAGAGTGAAGCCCCTGCAGTAAGTCTAGCCGCTTCAGACAATGCCAGTACTTGTAGTGCTGGAAATATAGTTCGCTAAGGCTTCTTGCCACCACACGTTCGTTTGTTAAGGTTTTTTGTTGTTAAAACCTTACTTAAAAATAAGATTGGGGGGGGAATAACTTCCCTCCCTCTTTCGTGTTTAATTCTCCCTCCTGTGGATAATGGATGAACAGAATGATGAACAAAAAATTGAGTTTATTGAATGTCACGAAATCGTATCTAAGGACATTGTCAGCAAAACGCCACGAGCAAGGCTTTACTCTCATAGAACTTTTGATGGTAATTCTCGTCCTTGGTATTTTATCCGTCAGTGCCCTTCCCAATTTTCTTAATCAAATAGGAAAAGCAAGGGAAGTAGAAGCGCAAAATGTATTGGGTGCCATCAATAGATCTCAACAGGCTTATCATTGGGAAAGAGGTTTTTTCGCCCAGGGAGTTGATGATGAAGATACCCTTAGATTACTTAATCTTCAATTTAGTCCAAAATACATAGATCAATACAATATTATTGGTAACAACACACAAGCCACAGCATCTTTAGTAAATAATAACTATCAGAATGACGGAACAAAAGCCTATTCTAGCGGTGTTTTCTTTAATGCAGGTAATTATGAAGCTGCCGTTTGTGTCTCTCTTGATATAGCTTCGGATATTCCTCCTCCTATAAGTGGAAACGATTGCCAAGGTAATAATATCTTAAAATAACAGAGGGTTAATAAATAGCAGAAATACAACTATTGACCTTCTCTTACTTTATATTTTCTGTAAGTTTGAGCCTTAGCAACAATGATTATGTTATCTAAAATAATATCGAACCCACAAAACTTGAAGAAAAATTTTGCCTTATCTATTTTGTTAGTTCTTGTCACATCATTCATAGTGACTTTACAACTATCTTTTTTAGATAAAGAAAATCAACCATTAACCTCTGAAGATTATGCCAGACAAGAAGATAAAATGCGGATTCAACTACAATCCTTATCAAGACTACCTTCTTTAGGGTTTGATAACCTCATCGCCAACGGTGTTTTCTTAAACTTTATCCAGTATTACGGAGACACAGAAGCAAGACAGATAACAGGCTATAGTGTAATACCTGATTTTTTTGAATTAGTAGTTTCAAGAGATCCCCGTTTTGTAAATGGTTATTTAATTATGGATCCTGCTAATACCTTATTTGCAGGTAAACCTCAACTGAGTGTGAAATTATTAGAAAATGGTTTAAATTATTTAAACCCACAAATACCCCAAAGTCATCAATTATGGATTTATAAAGCTATCAATGAACTATTATTTCTAGGACAAACAGAAGACGCCCTCGAATCATACAAAATGGCAGCTCAATGGGCAAGAGAGCAAAATACAGAAATTAGCATAGCACAAGCACAACGAGCAGAAGAAACCGCAGAATTCTTAGCGAATAATCCCAATAGTAAGTTAGCAAGAGGTAGTTCATGGTTAATGATTTTAAATAATACTCGAGATGAAGAAGTCAGAAATATCGCCCTAACTGAACTACAAAATCTAGGGGCCCAAATTATTGTTGATAATAACAGAGTCTCAATTATAATGCCAGATGAGTAAACTCAATAAGTTCCATCGCAATCCTAAATAGTTTATAAAATTTTAAAATTCTAATTAATACAGAATTTGATCATAAAAATATGAATGATAATGTGCAGAAAAAAATAGAACAATTTTTAACACAAAATAAGTATTCTGAACTAGCTAATTTTCTGGAACAGGAAATAGAATTAAATCCTGATGACATCACACTATACTCCTACAGGGGATTAGCCTATTTTTTATTAGAAGATGAATTACAGGCACAAACTTCGTGGTTTTTTATCGTTAGTAATGAAGATCCTTTCTATCAACAACAACTACAAGAAATTTTAAACCATGAAGCACAAAAACAATTAGACCATAAAAATTATCAATTAAGTTATGAGCTAAGAAACATTATTCAAGGTTTAATCCCCAATTCTGTAGATAATTTATTACTAATAATTGAGTTAGCAATTAAGCTCAATATATTTGATAATAACTATCTTTTTGATTCAAATTTGAATAACATAATTAAACAATCCCAGACAAAAGATATTAATTTTGATATTCTAAAAAAAGTTTTTGGTCAAATACTAGAATTTCCTTTATTGTTGAATCCAGAACTGGCAAAACAGATATTAGAAAATCAACAAGGAAACAAAGAACTAATTAATCTAATTTTAGAAAAAGCTCGTTATATGGGACATGGGGAAGGATTCCCTAATTATAGTGCGGACTTGGCTCTTGTTTGTCTGGAATATCTTTCAAATAATTTAGCGATTTTAAATGAAATTATCAGTTATAACGATACTGCTCACTATTTTGACAAATCAGAAGCCTTCAGTAAAAAATATTTAGAAAATTCCCATAAGCCAGAAGAAAAAGCCTACGGTTACTATAAATTAATATACTGCATGATGAGGACGGGTACATGGCAAGAAAAAGATGAACTTATCAATAACTATATATGTGCCTTATCCAATTTATCTCAACAAAACCCAGATATTGAAGATTTATACATCATTGAAAGATTGGTATTTATGACCCAATATCTATTATATTTTAGAGACTCACCCCAGGAAAACAGACAGATTATTAATAGTTTATCTTGCTCAATGCAGAAACTTTTAAATAATAAATATTCTTACATACAGTTACAAGATAATTTCCCTATAAAAAATAAAAAAATGAAAATAGGGTATTTAGGATATACATTTAGATCCCATTGTGTAGGACTTTTATCTCGTTGGCTAATCAAATATCTTGATAGAAATAAATTTGATATTTATATTTATTTAATAGGTGAAATTGCTGATAATATAACAGAAAAATGGTTCAAACAAGATATAAAAAAATTTGCTACTTTACCAAAAGAAGATATAAAAATAGCTCAAATAATTAAAGAAGATTCCATTGATATACTTATTGATGTTGATTGCTTTACCAATGAAATCACTCAAAGAGTAATGGCACTAAAACCAGCTCCTATACAAGTAAGTTGGCTAGGATTAGACTCCACGGGCATACCAGCCATCGATTATTTTGTGGTTGATAATCAGGTATTACCAAAAGATGCTCAAAAATACTATCAGGAAAAATTATGGCGTTTACCTCATACTTATTTAGCTGTAGATGGGTTTGAGATAGATTCTGCTTCCAGTATAAAAAGAAAAACTTTACAAATTCCAGAAGATGCTCTTGTTTATTTGAGTTTACAAACTGGATTAAAAAGACATCCTGATAGCATCCGCCTACAAATGAAGGTGTTAAAGCAAGTACCAGAGAGTTATTTCTTAATTTCTGGGGGAAGTGATGAAACCACCAAGCACAATGTCATTAATTTATTTAAAAATATTGCAGAAGAAGAGGGTATCAAGCCAGAAAGAATCAAAGTATTACCTTTTTTGCCAGTAGCTGCTTACAGAGCAACTTTAATGCTAGGGGATGTGGTGTTAGACACTTATCCTTTTAATGGGGCAACGACTACTCTTGACGCTTTATGGTTAAATATTCCTTTGGTTACTAGGGTGGGACAACAATTCCATGCTCGTCAAGGTTACACTTTCCTCACTAATTTAGGCATTGAAGAAGGTATCGCCCACAGTGATGTAGAATATATTGAATGGGGGGTAAGATTTGGCACGGATGAGGAATTAAGAAAGAAAGTACATTGGAAATTAAGGGAGTCCAAAAAAACATCGCCCCTTTGGAATGCAAGGGAATTTACTAAAGAAATGGAAAAGGCTTATGAGCAAATGTGGGAAATTTATATTGACAGCGATAAGTAAGAGTATTTATTAATCCCTTGCCTCTTACAATTAACAATTTTTAGCTTGAACTTTGTATTACTATGACAAACGCTATATTATTATAAAGTAATAAGTAATTTCTTAATATATTTTTTTAATTGCCCCTTAACAATAGCCATGGATACACAAAATTTTTTACAAATAATTCCCGATATACTTAATATTGAAAATACTGAATCTATCGACGAAAAAAAAAATAACTGTTCATCAAAATTACAGAATCTTGATAGCACCATTAATCCCTATGTTTTACGAATATTAAATACCGCCGTTAGTTGCTTAGAGGAAGATGAAATATATTGTGAAATACTGGAACAGTCTGGTGCTACATTAACTTCTACTTTAGAGCATAATCCTCAACTAATGGCTTACGGAATTATTAATGATGAAACGGTTAACCTAGATGATATTAACAATACTTTAGAATCATTAAATTACGTTGACCGTACTTGTATTTATGACGGAGACATAACAAACTTTTGCGAAGATTTACAGTCCTTAGATAGTGAAGACAAAATAGGGTTATTTTACCTCAATGGCAATAAATCTTATCGAGAAATATTGTTAGCTTTAATGAATATCAGACCATTGTTAGCAGAAGAAGCCTTGATCATGATTTCCCACACCGAAAATCAACAGGCAAAAGATGCTATTTCTGATTTTCAAAAGTTTAATAGTGCCAATAATCTTCACGAATTATTAGTAGTTAACCCCGAAACAAAATCTTATAGTTTACTAGAGCAAGAATTAGTAATTCTATTATGGAAAAACAATGTAATTAATAAACAAATAAAAAGAATTAACAATCATGGATTAACCACACTTAATCAAGCCACAGAAGATAATAAAAAAATACTTCTCCATGTGGGCTGTGGTGGATATAATCCCAATGCCTTACCTCAAGATTTTCGAGGGAATGATTGGGTAGAAATTCGTTTAGACATTGATCCTCGTGTCCAACCTGATATTATTGGTACAATCACCGATTTAAGTGGCGTACCTAATAATAGTGTCGATGCGGTTTATTCTTCCCATAATTTGGAACATATTTATAACTTTGAAGTACCCATCGCCCTTGCTGAATTTAAACGAGTTTTAAGGGATGGAGGTTTTGTCATGTTTGTAGTACCTGATATGCAAACCGCCGCCGAGTGGGTAATGCGAGGAGAAATGGAAGATTCTCCCTTATATCAATCTCCAGCAGGTCCTGTTCCAGCATTGTGGATGTTTTATGGTATGGGTACTACTTATCCCGGAATACCCTACATGGCACACAAAACGGGTTTTACCACCCAAAATTTAGGTAAACATTTAGGAGAGGCAGGTTTTAATGATTTAAAGTTGATCAGAAGAAGTTTTGATATTATTGCCTATGGCTATAAGTAGCGATGGTCTTTTGACATAATGAATCTACAAAATATGAAAATACTAATAAAACTAATTATTTGATAAATCATGAAATGGGAAGAAGTTTGCGAACATAAACAGTTACAAAATTTACCATTCAAAATAGAGTTAAATAAATGGGGACAAATTGTCATGAGTCCTATTAAGATTAAACATTCTTTTTATCAGGGTAGAATATTGCTTTTGTTGGAGTCTTTATTAAAAATTGGTGAAGTTATGCCAGAATGTGCCATAAATACATCGGATGGAGTGAAAGTAGCTGATGTGGTATGGTGTTCGGAGCAAAGGTTTCAAAAAATTGAGAATGAGGTATCAGCTTCCATCGCCCCTGAAATTTGTGTAGAGGTGAAATCAATGGGAAATACAGAAGAAGAGATAGAATTCAAAAAGCAATTATATTTTTCTGCAAATGCTATGGAAGTTTGGTTATGTGATGAAGATGGTAATATTACTTTTTACGACGAACCAGGTCAGTTAAAAAAATCTTTGCTAGTCCCTGATTTTCCTGATCAAATTCAACGATAAATTAAGCCAATACATTTATATTGTTGTTGTAGAGATTCTGTGATTTCTTTATTCATATAATTTAACTTTGTTTTTAAATTATTTTGTTTACAATACGATAATATCAAAAAATAGGTTAAGTTTTTATATTTTTTAATAACTTAGGTAAAGTTTTATGGAAAGATGGGATTCAACAATTAAAAATTATTTACTTGAAAAAAACTTTGATGAAGTAGTTACTTTTTATGAAAAATTAATTAACAAAAATCCAGAAGAAATTCAACATTATTGGTACTTAGGACTAGCTTATTTATTAGCACAAAGAGAAGCAGAGTGTCAATCAACTTGGTTTACTGTTTTTTTTAGTATTGACGAAGAAAATCAAGTATTTTATCAGCAACAGTTACTAGACCTATTAGAAATAGAAGCAATATATCAGGAAAACAATAATGAGTTTTATTTAAGCTATTTAATTAGGGAGCAAGTTAATAATATTGATCCTAAGAATATTAGCAATTTTCTAGATTTAATTAATTTAAAATATAATTTAGGAATATTAAAATTATCAGATATTCAAGAAATAACATCTAAAAATTTAACGGATAACGAGCATATTATTGATAGACAAAAATTATTAAAGTGTGCCAACAATATTCTATCTATTCCCTGTGATGAATCTCTGAATTTTGCAAAAATTGTTAATAGTTACTTTCAGGAAAATGAGGAAATTACTGAATTGTTGTTATCCAAGGCAGAAATGACAGGACAAGAAAAAAATTATTATTTTTATGCTTCTGAATTGGTTCAAATTTGTCTTAATAATCAGCCCAATAATTTAGAAATTATCAAACAAGGAATTTATTATTATTCCAATAATCATCAGTATGAACAATGTAAAATTTTAGCTCAACACTTTTATGAGTGTAGTCATACTTTAGCTGAAAAATCTTTAGCCCTGCGTCAATTAATCTCCAATACTATTACGATGGGTGATTGGGCAGAAGCCTTTAAGTTAATTCCTGAATATCGTACCATCTTGGCAGAGTTGGTAGAAGAACAACCGAATATTGAACCTAAGTATATTTGTAATAGTCTAAGTATGTTTGCTCAACCATTGCTCTATTTTGATGATCAAGCCAGAGAGAAAAGGTTAATTATCAATGGTATTGGGGCATTATCTCAGAAGTTAACCCAGAATAATTATAGTTGTCCTGTTCATTTTCCGTCTCCCACTCAAACTAATTTGTCTCGAAAACTGAAAATAGGTTATATTGGGCATACGTTGCGATCGCACTCTGTAGGTTTATTAAGTCGTTGGTTAATCCGCCATCACGATAAGGAAAAATTTACAACTTATGCTTATTTTGTGTGCCACCAAGTAGAAGATGAGATTACCAAAAAATTTTTTAGAGAAGTTGTGGACTATGCCCATAATTCAAGCAATGTCCTTAATGATTTAATTACCCAAATCGAAAAAGACGAAATCGATATATTAGTGGATTTAGATAGTTTTACTCACAACATGACATCGATGGTAATGGCACTTAAACCAGCCCCCATTCAAGTAAGTTGGTTAGGGATGGATAGCAATGGTATTCCCGCCATAGATTATTTTATTGCGGATCGTTATGTTTTACCTGATAATGCCCAAGAATACTATCAAGCAACAATCTGGCGTTTGCCCCATAGTTACGTCTCCGTTGATGGTTTTGAAGTTGATACCATATCCCTAAGACGAGAAGATTTAGAAATACCTCAAGGTGCGATCGTTTATTTTAATACCCAAAACGCCCTCAAACGTCATCCCGATACCATTCATGCCCAAATGAAAATTATTAAAGCTGTACCAAATAGCTATTTGGTAATTAAAGGTAATGGAGATCAAGAAATATTAAAACAATTATTTATTACCATAGCAGAAGCCGAAGGAATCGATCGCACCCGTTTAAGATTTTTAGACAGGGCGCCCACTGAAGCAGTCCACCGAGCTAATCTACAAATAGCCGATGTCGTCTTAGACACTTACCCCTATAACGGTGCCACCACCACCCTTGAAACTTTGTGGATGGAGATTCCCCTAGTAACCAGAGTGGGGGAACAATTCGCCGCCCGTAACAGTTATACCTATATGATGAATGCAGGTATCACCGAAGGCATAGCATGGAGTGAGGAAGAATACATCGAGTGGGGTATCAAATTCGGCACCGATGAAAATTTGCGCAAGGAAGTAAGCTGGAAGTTGAGACAATCGAAGAAAACATCTCCCCTGTGGGATGCCAAACAGTTTACAAGGGAGATGGAAAAGGCATATCAACAGATGTGGGAAATTTATGTTAATGGGGAAGGGTAAAAGTCCCCCTTATTAAGGGGGATTTAGGGGGATCAAAACCCAGCGTTAGGAGATCCCCCCTAGTGACAGTTTCGCTAGTTTTTCCCCTAATAATGATAACGGCATTGAATAATAATAATTTCATCATCTAATACCTGATAAATTAAACGATGTTCTTGATTAATGCGTCGTGACCATAATCCACTTAAATCAAATTTTAATGGTTCAGGTTTACCAATACCATCAAAGGGATTTCTTTGTATATCTTTAGTAATTTGATTAATTCTTTTTAGAGTTTTTTTATCCTGAGTCTGCCAATATAAATAATCATCCCAAGCATCTTCTAAAAAGGAAATTTTCACTAAACTTATTCCTCTTCAATTAACTCATGACTTTGATATTTTCCTTGTTTTAATTCTCCTAGTGCCTTGTAAAGTCTTTGTGCATTTTTTGGACTGCGTAATAAATATAATGTCTCTTCCATGGCACTATAATCCTCCAGAGAGATCATAACTACAGGTTTTTCTGATTGACGAGTAATAATAATTGGCACATGATCCTCACAAACCTGATTCATCACACGACCAAAGTTTTTTCGAGCTTGAGTATAAGTTATTGCATCCATGACATTTAGGAAATATCTTTATCACCATACTACCATTTATGTACTTATTTAGTTACTGGTTTAAAAAAGGGGGAACTTAATTTGATATTCTCACAAATCTGTACTACTTGTTAATATTATTATTTGTTACTATCTAGCCATTGAACTACTTCGTCAAAACTATTGACATCAAATAAGGTTTCTGCTAGGGTTTCTAGTTGTTCTACGGAGAGGGTTTTTAGGTCGTTTTTGAGGGTATCAGGGGATTCTGGAAAACGTTTTTTTGTTAATCTAAAGACAAGGGCGATCGCCTCTTCTTTCTCTCCTTCTTCTACTCCTTGCTGAATACCCTGTTGGAGACCCTGTTGGATACCTTCTTGGATACCCTGTTGGATACCCTGTTGGATACCTTCAGCCATTCCCTCTCGGATGATTCTTTGATAGGTAACGGATTCTTTTAAAAGGTCATCTTGTAAGTACATTTTTATTAGCTCCTCTGAATAATTAATACCAGCCAATAGCTCGACACAGGCCGTAATATTGCTCTTTTTTCTTTTATCTTCTATTCTACTAATCCTTTCTGCTACTTGAGATAATAATATCTCTGGTTGTTCATTTTTAGCTAACACAGCAAGGGGTAACAATTCAGGTTGAGACAGTAGAGGGGTTGCATCACATTCCCAAATCCTGACTACCTGATAGCGATGGATTGTATTATCAACCTCAAAAGTATTTTGATATGCTTGGATGGACTTGGTTTTTTGTAAGAAAATGATTACCTGCTCTATTTTTGTGTTTGTTTGATATAGTTTATAGGTTCGGTAAAGCCTTACCCAGTAATCTAGCATTCTTAGGGGTAATGGTGGCTCAGATTTTGGTCTGGTTTGAAATTCGAGATGAATAATTTTTTCTCCTACTTGTAAAAAGAAAACCCCATCCGCCCTAATCGGTTCAATATTTAATTCTGTGTTTAACATTTCTACGGGATCGGTTATTTCTTGGTTGAATAACCAAGTTAAAATGGGGGCAGTATATTCATCGATAATAAATTTTAATACGCTGTCATAACTCATTTCTTTGTATCAGTTTTTTATATTTTAACTGTAATAAGGGCGATCGCAAAGTGGCACGGTGCGATCGCACTAATCACCCCCAAACATTTTAAATAGTAAATTCCTCCTTAATTAAACCTTTCAAAGAATGCCATTGATTGGGGCTAAAATTAACGAAATTAATATTAATTTCGTCCGATAACTCAATTCCTTCCTCTAACATTAAATTCATCACTACTTCCGAAACAAATAAACCCACTTCTTCCTCATTAGAGTTATTAAGATCTATTAACAAAGTTGCTTTTTCTTCGGTGGATATGTTGATAAAAAATTGATTTAAAGCTGTAAATAATTCCTGCTCATCTTTGCTCCAATCTGGGAAAATTGCGTAATTATTTTTATTACCCATTACACTAATTAAATCCTCAAATAATTCACTATTAACTATTTCTTTATTTTCACAATCAAGAATAATCCTTGCGGTTATTTGGGGTAATAATTTCGCCCATTGTTCCTCATCAAAGTCGCTAATAAATGAGAAGTTAAAAAGGTTTTCGAGATCTAATTCTTCTTCCATCATCAGATTCATGGCAACAGCCGAGAGCATTAAATTAGCATCTTCTTCGGTTATGCCTGTGGTGTCTATGACAAGGGTTACGCCCTCACCCCCTGCCCCTCTCCCAAAGGGCGAGGGGAGATTTGATCCCCCCCTGCTCCCCTTATTAAGGGGGAAGTTAGAGTCTGGGAGTTTATCGTTAATAGAGGAGTTATGGGCGAGGGTAGAAATGAGGTTATATAATTCTTCGGTTAATACTTCTTCGTCGCTTTGCCAGTCGGGGAAGACTAGATAGTTCATTTGGGTTAAATTAAATTCTCGGAGAGTATTTTCATATTGATATTTTTCAGATAAATTAACAAATACTTTCTCTATTTTTTTAGAATATTTTTTATCATCTAAAAAGCTAGGATTACTCTGCATTTTTTGCTCAATTTTTTCCTTATACTCTTCTCTCAGTTGATAATTTTGAGCTAATAAAACGGCTTTTTTTATATATTCCTCTGGAGAATAAGTAATTAAATCTTCTAAGTCAAAATATCTCAAAATAGATGCGGCTTTTTGCGATCGAGATGTATCACCACTAAATACTATAGTAGGTAAAGAAACGGATAAAGGATCGATCACTGAAGTCATGCCAGAGTAGGGAAAAGAATCTAAATAAATATCACAAATTTTTAGTCTTTCCTTAATTTCTAAACTATTTTTAACAGGCTCAAGAATAATTAATCTATCTTCGGCAATATTATATTTTTGTAAAGTCTTAAATATTCTTTCTTGGAAAAGAGAAATAGGATAATTATTTGACCAATTAGGGTTAAAAGGATATAAAACTAAAACAGAATTAGTAACTTTTGTTAATATTTTTATCCAAGTTTCTTCTACTTCGGGGATTATTTTAAAATAATTTGCCCCGGAAACAAACACAATTTGACTTGGTTTCAAACCTAAATCTTCTCTGTTAATAATTTGATTTGTTTTTAAGTTGGCTTCTGTACCAAAATCAAAGCATTGAGGAGGAATATCAAGGGTAATTAATTCCTCAGTATAATGCTCTTCAGCCGTTGGCAAATGTTCGGATAGTTTACTGGTAATGTAATAATCAATGGAGGGCATTCCACTAGAAACAGGGGAATTGGGATCAATAATCTGTATCCTCGCTAATCGGTGAAGTGCTAAGTATGTGATTGAGTGACTTCTTGCAGTAATATTTGTTCCGATAAATAAAATATCCAAATCATGGGAACGAATTATATTTACTTGTTCAGATAAAGTTGAGGGTAATTGAATAACTCTATCTCCATGAGCAAAACAGTATTTTTCTAAGCGATGATTACTTATTTTAATAGTTAAAAGAGTTATATCAAATTTGTCTCTATCCAAATGATTATAAACTGGCAGAGTGCTAAAAGTTTCTGTTTGAATACCATAGTGAGCGGATAATATACCTATTTTGATTTTTTCCTGTTTAACCTCTCTTGGTACAAATTCATATTCAAGTTGAAAACCCTTGATTCTTAAAGTAAATTCTAAAATTTTTGCTCTATTGATATAGATTTTTTTAAGGTTTTGATCATTAAAATAACAGGGAATAAAATTTGAATTTTCTGTAAAGATTAATGCTATTTTTTGCCATACTTGAGATTGTATATTTTTTTCTATATTTTGTACAAGATTTTGTAAGAGATAGCTATAATAATCTAAATATTTTTCAGCATCACCATTATTCAGGAAAATCTGACAGTTTTGTAAAAGATATTTACAGTAACTATCAAGGGCAGACTCAGGAATATTCTCCCATTGGGAAATCATAGAGAGGGGAAGATAATACAGTTGATTATTTCCCATTTGTGCAAATAAATTTTCCCACTGTTGAGGAGTTAAATTACCAATAAAGGAAATTTCTGTTGTCTCTGGTAATTCTATTCCCTCCTCTAACATTAAACTCATCGTTACCGCAGATACTAACAACTGAGCATCTTCTTCATTTTCAGCATTGGTTATGTCAATAATTAGGGTGATTTCTCCTGCTTGAGGGTGAGATGTTATACTTTTTAATACTTCTGTTAGGGTTAAAGATAAATTTTCTTCATCTTGTCGCCAGTCTGGGAATATGATTAGATTAAGACTTTGGAAATTAATTAGATAATCTATTTCACTTTCTTGTTGATTTCTGATAGTTTCTTTCAAGTCATTGATTTTTTTCTCATTCAAATCAATTCGTAATGGCGAGGAAATAAAATTGGTATAAAATCCTTGTTTAATTAATTCTTTTTCTCTTTCTACAATGGCAAACATCTCATTAATATATTCTCGTCGATACTGTTGAGATCTTTGTTTTTCACTATAAGACCGAAAACCACCGATGAGACCATTAACAACAAATAATGGAGCGTGACGAAAAAAACGTATCCATAACTCAAAATCTCCAGCGAGAGAAAATTCAATATCAAGACTTCCTCCAGCTTTTTCCCATAGACTTCTTTTCCAAAAACAACTCTCTTGCTCAACAAAAAAAGATTTTTGAATGCACTCCTGAATATTATTTAAGATGAATTCCCTTGACCAATTAGGGATATATTCAATAACTCTATTCAAATTACCTTGACTATCCCAAACTGTGGGAATACCCATAATCCATTCAGCTTGTTTATTTTCTTCAAAAGCACTGATAACCTTATATAAAGAATCGGGATGGTATTTATCATCAGAGTTAATCCATGCCATTATTTCACCCGTTGAATATTGCTTAAACCCTTTATTAACGGCATGATAATGACCACCATCTGCTTTGCTTTCCCAATGGGTTAAATATTTCTCATACTTTTTGATAACCTCTATAGATTTATCCGTGCTACCACCGTCAAGAATTATATATTCTAGGTTAGAGTAGCCTTGCTCTAGCACAGAGAGAATACAATCTTCTAAATATTCTCCTTGATTAAAAGATGGCGTAATAATCGATATTTTGGGTAAAGACTTTTGTACTTGAATACTAGGTGATTTCTGACTATTAGAAATACTAGCCAATAAATTTTTAGCTTCCTCAAAATTAGGTACAATTTTTAAAACATCATAGATTGCTTTTTTTGCTAATTCTAAATCCTTGGCTTTCTCTGCTACCCTTGCTAAATACCACGTTACTCGCCAATGAGTATATCCTAAATTAATGGTACTAATATAATTTTGTATAGCTTCATTATATCTTTGAGAATTTTCTAAGGCTAAAGCAGTCCATAATCTTAAATAATTATCTTGAAGATAATATTGACAGTAGGAAATAATCCCCGAACCTCCAGATATTCCACTGATGATTGCAGAGGATAAAGCGATTTTTTCTTCCGCTTCAAATAATTCGTTAATATCCTGAGAGGTCATACTAACGATAAATTCGGGTTTAGTACCGCCTAAGCCTTCAATAAATAATTCCGCTGGTGTGGGTTGGCGATATTCTCCTGTTAAATCTTCTAAGGTGACGGGTAAATCTAATAAACTTGTACCTACAGGAATCCCCCAAATGCGATCGAGCTTGGGTTGTTGCATTAATTTTTCGTAAATAGGATTAATAGCTTTACCAGCATTTTCTGCACCGAATATTTCTAACGCATATTTTCGGGCATTATTACCTAATCTTTCTCTTTCTTCGGGATGATGATATAAATACTCTATGGCTTCTTTATACTCTTTTTCACTATTTACAATTAAGCCTGTTTCGTTATGTTGAATTAAATTTTTTACTCCACCATAGGGAAAAACAACGGGGGGAATGCCACAATACATGACTTCTTGTAAATTCAACTCGGCGGCGGCGTAGGTTTCTTCACATAAGGGATAGCCGTAAACGTCTAATATTTCTAAAACTGATTTAATATCTTCTACATATCCCCGAAAATCGAATTTATCAGAGGTTCCTAATTGTTGTGCTTGTTGGGCTAAATAATTACTTATACCTCCCCCACAAACGATAAACTGAACATCGGGAATATCAACATTGGCACTCATTGCCACATAGTTGGGGTGCATCTTCACAAAATCCACTGTACCGATATAACCCACATTAAAGCTACTATGGGGACATTTTTGATAATTTTTGATTGGCTCAAAATCACTTCCTGCAATTACCATTCCCGTTTTACTGGTTTTGGTTTCTGAATTTAAGTCTTGAAAAGCCTTTCTATTATAAGTGTATGGGCTACAAGCTAAGGCAAAATCTGAGTGGTCAATTAATTGTTTGGTGATAACATGGGGAGGTTGATCTCCTGCAACGTGAAACCATGTTAATAGTCGCATGGCTGGTAAGTCTGATCTCAATAAATCGTAGAGATGAGGGTTATTCCACCAGTGAACATGAACTATATCGGCTTTTTCTATAGTGTTTAAAATAGTTTGACCATTAGGGGCATCAATAACCGACATTCCCACGGCTTCAGCTTGTTGTTTTGCGAAGGTTTCGGAGGGCAGAAGGGAGATAACTTGATGGTGAAAATTGCCGTATTGAGCGGAATATTTGGCTGTGGCAATCATTGATCGCGCCGCACCACCTTTGGATAATTGTTGAATAATGTGAAGAATTTTAGTCATTTTTTTAAATTTGAGAATTAATTTTTGATACCTTAAATTTCTGGGATATTTTCGTTTTCATAGTTTTCAATTAAAACTCCTATAATTTCCATTAAATTAGCCAAAGGATGAGATTCGTTTTCTCCTACTTCATCAATAAGAGAGTCTAGCAATTTTACTAAATATTCATAATCTGATTCATTATGAGGTACAAATAAAGTATTATTTAAAAGTTGCCAATTTTTAGTTGTTTCTTGAATATCTAAAGTTAACATAGTTTTATTCCTTCCATTTATCTAAATCATATTCAGAGTGAGTCAAGACAGCACGAATATAAACTTTTTTCCGATTATAATGTATTGCTGTTATTAACCTTACTTTATTACCGCCGATATTAAATACTGTTAGCTTCCCAACTTGATCGGCAGTAGAAAAAATTTGTTTCACTTCAGCAAAAGAGTTAAAATTAGCTTGCTTAACTAACTGATACCATTTCTTTAAAGCTGTTTTAACTTCTGGATAACATTCGGCAAATTCATTTAATTTTTTACGGCTAATAATGTGCATATTTCTTTTTAAAACAATTCATTTGAATCATTCTAAGACTTAATTCCCTCCATAAATAATGAGTCACTTTTGCGCACTCTCCCATCGGGTAATACGTCTAAATAATAACTATTGAAATTCGGGATACGGGATTCATTGGCTTGACAGATTTTAATATCAATAAACCCAACTTTTGCTAGTAATCTGCTGAGGGAAAATCGATCGTACATCCACTGGTGAATCTCGCCACTTTCTCGAAAATAACCGATTTGAGTAGGATTAAGAGCAGAGTTAGAGAAATTTTTACCCCTTAACTGATTGATCATTTGTTCTCCTTCTACTCCTAAGCGTTCAATGATAAATTGTTCGTTAGGTAAGGGGTTTTGAGCAAGATATTTTTTCATCTCACCTCCTGACTCATTCCTAACTACTTGATCATACATTTCTAACATGATCCAATCATAGTTATTTGTGGCTTCTTCTGAGCCTTGTAAGGCATTTTCAAGGGATTGTAAATAAAGCCTTGCAATTTGTTCTAAATCGGGAATAACGACTCGAATAATGCCCTGAGATTCTAAGACTCGATAGCATTCTTGTAAGAAAGATTGGGCTTCGTTTTTCGGGAAGTGTTCTAAGATATGAGAGTGATAAACTACTTCAAAAGTGCGATCGGGAAATGGGATTCCTTGACGTAAGTTATGGGCAATTACTCCTTCTCCAGTGGAGGTAAAATCAACATTTGTCCAGTTAGGATTAAAATGATTGCCACAACCTAAATTAAGGAATTTTTTGGTAATTTTTGGATTAGAAATATTCTCTAATTGTGAAACTTCTACTTTACTAAACCAATAACCAGTATTATCAATTTGATTTAAGTAAAATTTCAGATTATGGGTAGTTTGATATTCACTAATTGCCTGTCGGCAACCTTCCCACGCCCCATAGTCATCAATTTGGATTAATCCATTATCTACAACATTATCATAAAGATTATTGAGAATAGCTTTTGTTGAATCATACCAATCACCGTCCATGTGCAGAAAAGCTATATTTCCCATTTTTTCCCTATTTTCTGGTAAAGTGTCTTGAAAATAACCTTTAACTGTTACTAATAAATTACTCACCCCTAATTTTTGACATACTTCCTTAACGCTATCTTCAGGGGCGGCACAAGTACCTGTACCCCATCCCGTAGCCTCTGCATCCATGCCGTTTTGTGTATCTTCGGCGGTGGGTTTAGGCATTCCTGAAAAAGAATCACAGGCATAAATCAAACGGGGTATTTTACTATAACGCTTAATCACCGAAGCCATTAGAGCAGTTGAACCTCCTCCTGCTACGCCACACTCGACAAAATTACCCTCGATATTTTCCTGACAAATTCTTTTAGTTAAAGTGTATAAAGAATATAAACGAGGTTCAGTCAGCATGGTATAAGGGCGAATCACAGCCATTAATGCTCGAAATTCCTGATCTTGGGATGCTTGGGGATCAATATTGGGATATTTGCCGTTAATTTCGTTTAATAACTCTTGTGCTTGTTGATTATGGGGGAATAGCCTTAATTCTTCTAAAAGGGATTCTCTTGCGTTTCTAATCGCACCGGGGGAATTCATTTTTAAGAAACAGATTGCCCTTAAATAGTCGATATTTTCGGTGGGAATTTTTAGGGATTTAATGTGATTGAGGATTTTAAATGAGTTTTCGGTATAACCCATTTTTAGGGCATTATCTGCTTGTTTTATTAAGTTATTAAGGTTATTATCACTAAGTTCGGTTAATAATAATTTAGCTTTTTTATGGTTAGGATGAACCGCTAATAAACTATTTAAAGATTCTACCGCTTGGCTTGTTTGTCCAGTTCTAGCAAGGGCGATCGCTTTTCCGTAATCAATATTAATATTATTATTTTTGAGACTGTTTGCTAAATTTAACGCTGAAATATCATTTTTATTGTTAATGGCATCAATAATAGTTGTGATTTCATTAGTTAATTGAGTAGTGTTTCTTGCCCCACTAAAAATAGTCTGCTCGGTAAAATCATCGGTTTCGACATTTCTGATAACGTAGGGGGGATGTTTTAAGGGAAAAATCATTTCTGAGGTTGCCATATTTGCTTGAGTACTATTACCTTTAGTATGGGTTGCATCAACATCAAAACCAATATTAGAAATTAAGTTTTCATTGGGTAAAATAGTTAATCCATTATTAATAAACTCTGTTAGTTGGAAGATATAAGCCCAACTGTTAATTTTTCCTTGATAAACAGAATCAAATATATTTGTCCAATAGTCAATAGCTTGAGAGTCAGAAAAAACGGAAGCAAGTAAATTTTTCTCTTTTACTTCTTGCCATGTTTTCATGGAATTATCATATTTTGCCCATGCCCGTCGCCAACTAGCCCATCCCCAACAATGGTTATAACGGGAGAAATAATAACTATATTCGGTTTTATTGCGTCCAAATTGAAAATTATCCCCTGAAATAAACATTATTCGCTCATCATCTCGATATTTTTCTAATAATTCCTGACAGTAACGAAAAAAGGTGGGATGGGGTAAACAGTCATCCTCTAAAATTATCGCTTCTTCTACCTGCTCAAATACCCAATCTAAACCGCTACTAATTCTCTGACGACAACCTAAATTAACATCAGAATAGTTAGTTAATATCTCACAATCCCAGTCAACTTGATCAATTATTGCCCTTGTTTGTTGGCATAATTCCACTTCTCCTTGTTTATCTCTCCTTGCACCATCGGCAACTACTAATAATTTGGGCGGTTTTGCTTCACGGATAGTGTTAAATACTTTTTGGGTAGTATCAGGGCGGTTAAAGATGAAAAAGGCGACGGGGGTAGTTAATTTCCAGTGCTGAACACGAAAAGAATTAATTTGAATCAAAGGTTTACTTCTGTTTTGTTGATAACTTATAAATGTTGAAGATTGACTCATATTTAACTCTTGTCTTTTTTTGATGGCATTTTCGATAGGTTTTAAAGTTAAATAAGCACAATAAGCCCCTAAATGTTTTTCCTGAAGATAATTATTAATTGAGTGAACATATTGAGGATTAACAACTTCTGCTAAAAGTTTAACATCCAGTGGTTTAACTGGCATCTTACACATTGCTTGGTAATTTAGATTATTCTGAGTGCTTCTTTGTAAATTCATTGACTCTAAATCCAAGCCATTTTTTTGGAAAAGTTCTCTCTGCCAAATTCTATCTTTTCGTCTTGATGGTGGTAAAGTTAACATTGATAAAGCAATTTCAGGATCAAGAAAAGGTGACCAAACTTTAAATCCAAATTGTTTAGGCACAATAAAAAGATAAGATAGTAGTGTAATCTTAAATCTCATTGCCTGAATGATGCGGTAACTAGGAATCTTCAATGATTCTATATTTTGTTCATAAAAATATTCAATTATTGAATTTTTACCTTTAAAATTACTATACTCCGAATTACTATTTAGTCCATGCGTATAACCTAATTTTTGTAAATCTTCTGGAGAATATAAATTATCAATATTAACGCTTCCCGCCCAAGCATCTCCAATAATACCGCTTAAAAAAGGATTACCTCCAGCTATTTTAGGCATTATTTGATTGTAAAATTCAATGTGATACATACCATGAGCATGGGTTGAAATACCAAATAATTTATCCCACTCATCGAAATATTGATGAAAATAGCCTAATGGTATCTGTTCCCACTTTGTCCCAAAAATTTCTGATAATTTTCGAGCATGGACAACTTCAAAAGATTCTGATTGATTTTGTGACAAACCATAGGTAAATGATCTAATTCTTGATTTATTTTCAATAAAATAAGTTAATATTCGAGAATCATAACCTCCACTGGTAGGAAGGATAATCTCCCCTTCTACGGATTTCTCCCAATTACGAATCGCTGTATGGAGTAAATGCAATACATCATCTTCATGGGAAGTTTTCCCAATCCATGTTTCAGCAATATCTTCTAAATATTCGATCTTGATTTTTCCCTTTTCATCAAAGGTTAATCGGCATGAATGCCTTAAAAATTTAACGTCTTTGATAGGAGTTTGTTCTAATATAGAATAGCCAAAATCAAGATAATTGTTAAATCCTTCTGGATGAAATTCAAAATTAACAAAATCAATTACATTATTAATATTATGGCTAACTTTTCCTGTTTTCTCGTTATAGAAAATTGGTTGAGATGCTAACCAATCTGTCTCAAATATTTTTGGTTGATTTGAATTCATTAGAATGTCTATGTTAGAACTGAGTTTAAATTGTAGATCAGATACATTTATAGTTTCGTTCAATATTTAGTTATCTTTTAAAATACCCTATTATTCGTTAGGTTGCCTTTACGATAAAATTTTGTAACAATTAAAAGTTTGGCAAATAGAACGTGTCATAAATTTTAGGACAGTAAACCCTGATATTCCTTCAGAATAGGACTTTAAGGAAGCCAGTTTTCATCGAGGATTTGCTCTAAAGGTGCGATCTCCCCGTGCTAATCTAAATAAATTAATAGCCAATCTGGTTCAATATGGCATTCTTGACGATCAACATAATTTTCGATTATTTTATGATCCTTATATTTTGCTTCCAGAATTTCTCCCTTAACTAATTTAGTGATTATTTGTTTGAGTTTATTGATATTTTTTACTCTTTTTTTCATGGTTTTTACATCTTTATCGAGCTTTGGAAATAGGCGAGTGCGTTGTGCGTGGCAGATGCTTTCGAGATAGAAGTTTTGAGAATGAGGAGGTGCGATCGCAGGGTTTTATTGAGTGACACTTTCAGCAGCAGAAATTAATTGAGGTAAATTAGCTAAAACGTCCAGATACCACCACCAACAAACAGGAGAGATATTTTCTGACTCTCTTTTCTTCTTTAAATCTACTACAGTTGATAATTCAGTATAAAATCCTTGGGCATTTTTGATTAATAATTGATCTGCTAGAGATAATTGTTGTTTTTCAGTTTCACTTAATTCTGTTTCTATTAATGCCAATTGATCTCTAATTTGTAAAGTTTCTAAGTGTTCAAATCCACTAACATCTGGATATTTTACATTAATTTTATAGATTTGTAATAATTCCTGTTTCATTGCTTTAAGTCCTTTACTATTCCCAAATATTTAAACGATAATTTACCGAAATAGGAGTCAGGATTATCTGGAGGAAATGCCGTTTCCATAATTCCTTCCATGTTACACATTGCTAACCAAAGACGATTTTTGTACCTACTAACAATAGTTGGATATATCCAATTATTATCCTGATAAACATATAATTGTGCTTCTGGTTTATTAATAATACTTAATATTATGGACTCATATTCGTCTATGGTGCAAGTAGAATGTACATGTTTACGAGCAATTCTTTTTTTGAGATGAATTTCTGCTTTTTGAGGTTTCCAAATTAATTGACTTTTTAGCTTTTCAATAATTAGTAGAACATCAGTAATTGTATTATTTTCTTGAGGTTTCATAAAGGTTGATTTTACATCTATTTCAGATTACAACTCAGTTAATAGCTAATATGATTAAGATGTCACTATTAAATCCCCAATTACAAGGTAATCCTTGCTGTAATTCAACTTGCTTATAAAAAAGATTAATTGCCTCTGTGGTACTTAATCCTAACTTTTGAAAAATATCTTCTACTTTAGTTTTCAGTTTGGCTTCCATTCTAGCTCTTACGGTTACCGTTTTAGTCATAACTTAAATATTTAATTTTTATCTATTACTTTAGCCCATTGTGGCTACGCTCCCCCATGATGAAGTTTTATAATTTAGGTACAAGAGATTCTTAGTGCGATCGCATTTCCCCTCGAAATCGAGCTTTGGAAATAGGTGGGTGCGTTGTGCGTGGCAGATGCTTTCGGGATAGAAGTTTTGGGAATGTGGGAGGTGCGATCGAGTTTGATACATTACGATAACCCATCTTTGTCTAGCAATAAATCTCTTATAATAAAAATTAGATTTATTTGTCAAAATAAAGTATATATCTAATGAAGTTTCAAGTAATATTTACTTTCGATGTAGAATATGATGGGTATGTTGCAGAAGTACCTAGATTGCCGGGTTGCGTTAGTCAAGGAAAAACAATGGATGAGGCGATCGCAAATATAAAAGATGCAATTCAAGGATATTTATATGTACAAGAGAAACACCAAATTGATGATTTTTTGGCATATAAATAATTGTTTTTAAAGAAAATGAAATACAGTCAAGTTTTGAGAGGGTAGAGTGCGATCGCTGTTTTGTGAGGAAAAGGGACGATCATTATTTTATGAGAGAAAGTGCGATCAATCAGTAGAATAAATATATCTGTGAAATTACCAAAAACAGTTATTCTTTGCCTTTCGCTCAGTGTGAGAAGAATATCTAACAAATTAGATTGTGACTGTATTTATTCTTCATTGAGAAAAGGATTAATGACTTGAATTGTTTCTGAATTCCAAGTAATTCTCTGTTGCTCTTGTAAATCTTCTGTTAGTAAAAAGTTACATTTTGCCATTAAGGCGGCTGCTATAATTAAGCTATCGTAAAACGAAAATCCATAACGTCCTTTAATTGCTATGGCGATTACAGTTATCTCAGAAGTCAAAGGAATAACATTTACTAGGTCTAAAATTTGCTCAATAACCTTATAAATCTGATTTTCATCTAAGGAGGTTTTACGAAAAAGAGTATTCGCTACCTCATTGATTACTTGAGTGGATATAACCATTTCCACCTGTTGATTTTCAAGGAAATCTAAGGAAATTTTTTCCTTTTGTTTTTCTAACTCGGTTTTAGCTTCTAAGATAGAATATAAAAAAATATTGGTATCAATAAAATATTTATCTGGCATTGCGTTCCTCCCTGGAAGGAATCTCAGAAATAGCCACCTTATGTTCTCGACACCACTTGACAAAATTTCGTCTTTTCTGATTTCTTATTTGTCTAATTTCCGTAGATTTAACAGAAAGTGAGGCAATAAATGATTCTGCTTTTTTAAGTTCGTCATCATTTTCAATTTCAATAATTAGTCGCATTTCAACCCCCATAAATAGCTTTTTTCTAGTTTTTAGCATATCCCATTTCATACCCAAGGCGGTCAACTGTTCTAAGAAAGCCAATTTTCATCTAAAATTTGCTCTAAAGGTGCAATGGGCTGTTTGGGGAAGGTATCAAGGGAGAGTTGAGAGTGTTTAGAAGCAAGCTCTCGTCCATCATCATAGGATTCTAAATAAATTTCGACTAAATAGCGTTTTAAACTAGGACTAGCTTTTAATTCTTTTCTAATCTGCTTCCTAAAATTAGCAATTTCTCTTTCCCAATGTCCTCTATTTCTTTCTCTTTCGGAATCCCAATAGTGTAAGATGAGCAAATGTTCAATTAATCTCATTAATAAATTTTCCAATTTTCTTTTGTCACTTCGGCTCAAACTTAATACTTCTTCAACCAAATTTTCCCAGTCAAGGGAATCTAAGTCTCTATTTTCTAATTTTTTGACCGTTTCTAAGACCCAAAGATTGTAGTCGGTATCGTACAAACTTTTATTTTCAGTCTTTACTTGAGTTACCATATTTTTTACGTTTATTATTTCCCTAGTTCCAATTATAGAATAACGATGAAGAGCTATTTTTAAAAGGGTAGAGTGCGATTTCTGTTTTGAAGTGGAGAAGTGCGATCAGGCGTAGCCTGCCACTTTGTGATCGCCCTTACTCAAAGAGTCTCATAATGAAAACGACAAGCAAGAAAATCAATTTGAGTGTTGGTAATATGATAAACCAAACGATGTTCTAAATCAATTCTTCTTGACCAAATATTACCTTCCATGTATTTTAGCGGTTCTGGTTTGCCAATACCTTCAAAAGGATTTTTCATCACTTCAGTAACTAAATCTAATATTTTTTCCGCCTTTTTTTTGTCATTTTTAAACCACCATTGCAAATCACTTTTAAACTGACTACTAAACCCCGGAACTTGCGGAAAATTTGATTGTATATCTCCTCGAAGAGAATTTTGTTTTTTCTTTTTACTCAATTCCTAATTCTCCTTTTAATTCTTCCACAGATTGGGGTTTAATTTTACCCGTGATGGATTCTTCTAAGGCATCAAATAAATGACGAGAATTAGCAGGATTTCTGAATAAATAAACGGTTTCAACTAAGCTACGTAAGTCGGACTCGGCAATTAATGCAACATTTTCACCCTGACGACGATTAATAATAAAAACTTGATGATCTTCTACAACTTTATCTAAAAGTTTAAATAATCCGTTTCTGGCTTCTGTGGGGGAAGTTATTTCATAACTAAACATAATTTGCTCTCAGCTTTTGTGTACATAGTTATGTACATCTTATCATGATTTTTGTTTTTGGGGAGAGGTGCAATCAATTTTAATTTAGGAAAGGTTTAGAGTGGGATCATTATTTTATGAGAGAAAGGGCGATCTTTGTTTTGTGAAAGAAAGGGGCGATCACTTATTTTGGAAAAGTAAAGTGCGATCGTTATTTTTTAAAAAAGCCAATTTTCATCTAAGATTTGCTCTAAAAGTGCGATCGGTTGTTCTGGAAAAGTTTCAAGGGGGAGTTGAGAATGTTTAGAAGCTAATTTACGACCTTTTTGATAACAGTCAAGAAATTTACTGCCTATATAGTTATTTAAACTGGGACTATCTTCTAATTCAATATTAATTTGCTGTTGAAAACTCAAGATTTCTCGTTCCCAATGCCCTCTATTTCTCTCCTTTTCTACTGACCAATACTGCAAGATTAGTAAATGTTCAATTAGTTTTATTAATAAACTCTCCAACTTTCGTTTATCCCTTTTGCTCAAGTCTAAAACCTCTTCAATTAAATTATCCCAATCCAAAGAGTCTAAATCTTTATTTTCTAATTTTTTTACGGTTTCTAAGACCCAAAGATTATAGTCAGTATCATACAAACTTTTATTTTCAGTCTTTACTTGAGCTACCATATTATCTACCTCTATTATTTCCCTAGTTCCAATTATAGAATAACGGTGAAGGGCTATATTTGAGAGGGGAGAAGTGCAATCAGTTTTAATTGTAAATTTAGGGTATCATCGGGCGTAGCCTGCCACTTTGTGTGCGGTGAATCAAATCCTGTGTCTATCGGAGTAGTGTTTTATTTCAGTTTGGTTTGATAAATTGATCTAACTCTTCATAATCGGGCAGTTGAGCATCTACAATTTCACCGTTTCTGATCAAGGTGCGATCGCCCTGGTTTCGTGATAAAAGTTCACTGAAATAGCGACCCTTAAAAATAATAAAATCTGCGGTATCTCCTACACTTATTTTGCCAAGGTGGGGTAGTTTGATCATTTTTGCTGGAGTTTTAGTTACAGAGGTAATCCAGTCGCTGTAGGGGGTATCTAGGTGAGCAATACGCACAGACTGGGTAAATACTTCTAACATATCATGATCACCAAAACCATAAAAAGGATCTCGACAATTATCACTGGCAAAAGCCACGTCAATCCCTGCATTTTTTAACTCCTTTACCCTAGTTACTCCCCGCCAAAAGGGAGTTGTTTCTTCCTGTCTATCTTGCAAATAGAGGTTACACATGGGTAAACTGACGATACTGATATTTGCTTGTTTTACTAGCTTAATGGTTTTTTTGACCACCTCTGGAGGTTGTACCGCTAAACTACAACAATGACCACATACAATGTTACCTTGATAGTTCATTTTAATAGCAGTTTGAGCTATTTTTTGTAAACAAATTGAGTCTATTTCGTTGTTTTCGTCAGCATGAAAATCTAAATCTAAGTTACGCTCCATGGCGAGTTGAAATACTTTTTCTATCTGTTGATCTATATCTCCATTCATATACGCAACTCCCCCCAAAATACCCTCATTTTCTGCCATTTTATCGGCTAATTTTGCTCCATCAGGGGTCAGAAAATAATCTAAACTTACTAAGGATACTGCTTGAATTGTTAATTTATTTTGCCATTCTTTTTGTAGTTGTTTCCAGATTTCTACACCCATAAAAGAATCATAACTATAACAGTCTAAATGGGTTCTAAGGGCGATCGCACCGTGGGCATAACTACACTTTAAACCAAAATTCATTCTGTGATAGACTTCCTCTTCTGTCCAAAATTGGGCATCATGTCTGGCAGTTTGTAAAGCCGTGGCAAAATCTCCTTTCAAATTAGGAGAACGTTGATAAATATGTCCTTTATCTAAATGGGTATGAATATCCACAAAACAAGGTAACACAATACCTTTTTTTAAATCTTTTCCCTTAGTTTTATCGCTAGTCTGAGTAATTTGTTTTATACTTCCTCCTTCAATTTCAATGTCACAAAGAACTAAATTTTCTCTAGTTTTTTTATCAAATTTTGCTGTACTATTTTCAATTAAATCATAGGGTACATGAGCATTTTTCAACCAGTAGTTATTATTCATTATCTATATAGTGATTTTTATATTTTTATAGTTATTGGGTATATTTGCTATTTTAAAGCTCACTTTATCAGAGAGAATTTAGGGATATTATTTTATATTTTATAAACACAATAATTACTATAATATTTTTTTGAGCTAATATCTTAAAATAACTAAATTTAACGATTCACAACTGCTTTTATTTCTTCCAATTTAGTCCATAACTTATCAGTTTTTAATAAACCCTTAACAACATCAATTCCATCTTCCATACAAGCAGAAAAACCACAACGCCAGAGATAAAAACCACCATTTAAAATCACACTATCAGACAAAATAGATTCCTGTCCCTGCAAGAGTTTACGTAACTCTTGATAATAACTTTCATAATCCTTTAATTCCACATCATGGCGACTTAAATTAAAATCTTCAGGATGAATTTTAAGATACTCATAACCCTCATCATTTGCAGAAGAATTAATACAGATAATTGTAGTCTGTGCTAATTTTAAATCTGGGCTACCTTCTAACCCTTTGATAAGGGTAAACTGTTTTACACCTCTTAAATTGAGAGCTTCCCTAATCATCTTTTCCGTGGGTGGATGGACAAAACCAGCCATCAAATGACTATGGCCTTGGTAGGGTTGCCACATTAATTCTAAAGTTGCTAAAGGAGGTCGTTTGCCAATTTCTTCTCTGTATTGTACCAAGTTATTTGCTAGGGAAAAATGTTGCGGTAAATAAAAGAAAGAAAAGTTCGTTTCTTGTAATAAATATTGAGCTTTTTCTATGGTTAACTCACTTAAATTCACTCCCAAATTTTGCCAAATTTCAACGAGGGGTAATCCATATTTTGTGGGCATGGTTTTTCCACCGTGCATTAAAACAGGGATATTATGGTAAGCCAAAATCAGAGCGGTGACGGGAGAAATGGGGGCAGTGCGCGATCGCCCATCATAGGGTATTCCGAGTATAGTTAAGGGATAACTGGTATTAGGGATAGTATCTAGCATTCCCCCTAAATCACTGTAAGCATCCAACATTCCAGCTAGTTCGATGCCTGTGGGACGTTTGATGCGTTGGGCAATCAGAAAAGCACCGATTTGGGCAGGGGTAGCTACCCCCTCTAACATCATCGTGGCGGCTTGACGGGCTTCTTCTCTGGTCAAATCTTTATGGGTATGCGCCCCACTACCAACTTTTTTTAATAATTCTCTGAATTCTGCGCTCATGTATGATGGATTTTCGTTAAAGTTAGGGGTTGTCTAGGATTTAGACAATGAAGTTATTTTAATCTATGGAGGGAATTTTATTCAGATGTTTAAGGGCTGATTGGGCATAAATTTTACTTTTTTCGTTTCCTGTATTAGCAATATTTATTAAAACATCAAGGGATTCTTGGGCATCAATTTGTTGCCAAGTATAACAAAGATTTTGAATGATTTGATCGGATTTTTTTGCTAGGTCATGATTTTGGTAAAATTTTAGAGATATTTTTGTAATATTTTCTTTTATTTCTGGTTTATTTATTCTTCCTAAAATTGCAATTATTTCACAACAAATTTCTTCTGAAACTAGGTACAATGCTTTTTCGAGGGCATAAATACTATGGGTGGTTTCCTGCCAAGCTAAGGATTTTATGATGGTATGTTGTAGGGGAATGGGGGTATATTGTTTGATGAGGGTAGAAAAAAGGATGTCGGTGGCTGATTTATTAGCTATATGGCTTAGGGAGATAGCTGTTTGTTGGCATACCGTTAAATCGATGTCATCGAGGAAAGGGGCGATGAGATTTACTAATTGTTGGGAGGTGTAATATTTGCTTTTACGTGTTAGTCCAATTAATGCTTCTTTTCTAATACTTGAATTGTAGTCTCTGAGGGATTTTTCCAAAATGGGAATAATGTCAGGGTCATCAAAATTGCTTAAAGAGGCGATCGCACTTAATCTCACATCTACATTATCATCATCTGCCACAGAGATTAGGGGTTTAATAACTAAACGGTGGGGAATTTGGGCTAATGCCTTGGTGGCGAGAAGACGATAATCAGGAGAATCGAGGAGGGTAGTTAAAATGGAAATAGCTCTTTCCCCTTGACTGGCTAAAATTTGAGTACCGACACTAATCAAATCTTCATCTTCTGTGGTATTCAATAATTCACTGATGATTAAGATGATGTCAGGATTCTCTAGTTGACTAATAATCTTAAGGGCAAACCAGCGATACTCACTATCCTCATTTTCATTCAGAATGTCCTCTTTTAATGGTTCAATCACCACGTCACCGTATTTTACCAAAATCTTGGCGATCGCCCATCGCTCTTCAAAACTACCATTTTTCAAAACCACAAGGGCAGAATGTAAAGAAAAACACTCAAGATTATTCAAAGGGGTATTGCTCTGTTTAGGTAAATACATTATTTTCTTCTGTTTCTTTGTGGTACCAGCCATTAACCACCTCAGTCTAAAGGAATTAATAACCCTGATTTCGTCATAAAGAATACATTTTGATCATTTCTATGCAAAAAACGTATCGATTCATAGCTTTAATTACATAAAAAATAAATTTTACAAAAATGCTCCCCCATTTTGGATACAAATTAGTGTACTATTTACCCCTTTAAACTCAGTCCTGAGTAGGAGCCAAATCCATAGAATCATGGAAAGCCTTTGCTAAACTTTCTAAACTAAACAGATTTTCCATGTAAGGGAAATAACCCAATACAGGAATTTTAGTAAAAGACTCAATCATTTTTTTCGGAGTCCAATTATTAATCTGCTCCTTGGTACAAGGATGAACACAGTTAAAAATAATTCCTTTGAGGTTAATATTATGTTGTCTAGCAAGGGCTACATTTGCTACCGTATGGGCGATCGCCCCTAACTTCACAGGAACAACCAAAATAGTATCCAAAGCCCAACTATCAGCCACATGGGCAATGGTCAAATCATCCGTAATAGGAGAACCCAAACCCCCCAAAGCCTCCACCAAAAAAAGATCATACCTAGACTCTAAAGTTCGTAATTGATGATGAATCAAATCCATATCAATGGCGCGATTTTCCAAAGCCGCCGCCACTGGGGGAGCCAAAGGGGCATCATAACGTAAAGGAATCACCACATCATCAAAAAATTTGTCATAAAACTCCGCATCCCCCACACTACCCGTCTGTAACAACTTCATCAACCCCGTAGATACATGGGGATAATAAATCTTGTAATACGCTCTCCACGCAGTAGTTACAATGGTCTTTCCTGCATCCGTATCCGTACCCGTAATAAATAAAGTTTTCATGAAAAAATCAAGAATAGCTCAAAATAAATGAAGCAAAATGGTATATATATTGTAAATTAGAATACAGGAGCAAAACTTCTCTTATTTAAAAAGGGTAAGATAAAGATTAAATTATTATTAAATTTTACGAGGTTAAAGAATTTGCCGTGAGTAATTCTGCCACTTTAACACTCAGTCCCATGTTACAGCATCAAGTATCCGACAATAATCGCCTTAGATTATTTTCAGGATCAGCTAACATCGGACTAGCTACAGAAGTAGCGCGCTATCTAGGCATGGATCTAGGGCCCATGATTCGCAAGAGATTTGCCGACGGAGAGTTGTACGTCCAAATCCAAGAATCCATCAGGGGGTGTGACGTTTATCTCATTCAACCCTGCTGTAATCCTGTCAACGATAACTTAATGGAATTGCTGATCATGATTGATGCCTGTCGTCGGGCATCAGCACGGCAAATTACCGCAGTTATACCCTACTATTCTTACGCCAGAGCCGATCGCAAAACCGCTGGTAGGGAATCCATCTCCGCTAAATTAGTGGCGAACCTAGTCACCCAAGCAGGGGCTAACCGAGTTTTAGCCATGGACTTACACTCTGCCCAGATTCAGGGATATTTTGACATTCCCTTAGATCATGTTTATGGTTCCCCCGTAATTCTTGACTATCTCCTTCAAAAAGAGTTAGAAGACTTCGTGGTAGTATCCCCCGACGTAGGCGGAGTAGCCCGTGCTAGAGCCTTTGCTAAAAAATTAAATGACGCACCCCTAGCCATTATTGATAAACGTCGTCAAGCCCATAATGTGGCTGAAGTGATGAACGTCATTGGTGATGTGAAAGGAAAAAATGCCATTTTGGTAGATGATATGATTGACACCGCAGGAACACTACTCGAAGGGGCAAGACTTCTCAAAAAAGAAGGTGCTAAGAAAATTTACGCCTGTGCCACCCATGCTGTATTCTCTGGGCCTGCCATCTCCCGTTTATCTAGTGATGTCTTTGAGGAAGTAATTGTAACTAATACAATTCCTGTACCCTTAGATAATTATTTTCCTCAGCTCAAGGTGTTATCCGTAGCAAACCTACTGGGTGAAACTATTTGGCGTATCCATGAGGATAGTTCGGTAAGTATTATGTTCCGTTAATTTTTATTAAAACTAAGCAAAAAGAAGAGGGGGTAAAACCCCTTTTTTCATGAAAATCCATAATTAATCTACGGTTTCATAGTCTCCTGTGATGGTTTCATCTTGGTCATAGTCAAAATCAAATTCCACAGTACCCCCAGAAATCTGGCTCAAACCGCTAAGAATTTCATCTTCAATACTCTTGAATTCAGGATCAAGATCATCTCCGTCTAAGGATTCAAACATGGTTTCTCCTGGGGATTCAGCACTGGCATCTGGGGTTTGGGAAACGTTTTCATAGGCTTTGCTACCTAATCCAATAATGGTTTCTCTCAAATCATTGATCATCGACTCTACTTCACTTACAGGAACATCATTAGAATCAATGGCTTGGGCAATTTTGACTTTTTTCTGATTAATTTCTTCCTGTAAACTTTCCCCCACAAGGAAAGGATTTTTTTCTAAGCTCAATTCATAGCTATATAACAGGCTATCTAATTGTTTTTTGATCTCTACCAATTGTACCCGACGGCGATCGCTCGACGCATATTCTTGGGCTTCTTGGCGCATAGATTCAATTTCCTTGGCATCCAAAGAACCTGTATTACTAATTACAATGCCCTGCTCAATGCCCGTCCCTGTTTCTCTAGCACTTACTTTGAGAATACCATCCGCATCAATATCAAAAGATACCTCAATTTGGGGTACCCCTCGGGGCGCTGGGGGAATACCCGTCAACAAAAATTTACCCAAACTCTTATTATCCTTAACCATAGAGCGTTCCCCTTGCAATACATGGACTTCCACGGAAGTTTGACCATCTACGGCGGTGGAAAATACTTGAGCCTTACTGGTGGGAATGGTGGTGTTGCGCTCAATAATTTTGGTGAATACTTCCCCAAGGGTTTCTAAACCTAAAGATAGGGGGGTAACGTCCAATAAAAGAAGGTTGCGCACTTCTCCTCCTAATACGCCTCCTTGTACCGCTGCCCCTAGGGCTACGGCTTCATCGGGGTTGATGGAGCGATCAATGGGGATGCCATTGCCGAAAAATTCTTCTATCTTGGCGGAGATGGCGGGGCTACGGGTTGAACCTCCCACTAATACCACTCGATTAATTTGTTCTTTGCTAAGTTCTGAATCGGCGATCGCCCTTTCCATGGGAGGAACAATTTCCTGCACGAGGGGAGCGATTAATTCTTCAAGGTGAGGTCGAGAAAGTTCTAGCTCTAAGTGTTTAGGACCACTATCATCGGCGGTAATGAAAGGTAGGTTAATGGAGGTTTCCATGAGGTTAGATAGTTCTATCTTGGCTTTTTCCGCTGCTTCCCTGAGCCTTTGCAGTGCCATTTTATCGGAACTAAGATCTATACCCTCTTGCTCCTTAAATTTTTCTATTAACCAATCAACGATGACTCCATCAAAGTCGTCTCCCCCTAATTGGTTATTCCCCGAAGTGGATACCACCTCAAAAATACCGTTGCCCAGTTGTAATACAGAAACATCAAAAGTTCCGCCCCCAAGGTCAAACACCAGCACATATTGATCTTGATCTTGTTTATCTAGTCCATAGGCAAGGGCGGCGGCTGTAGGCTCGTTAATAATCCGCATTACCTCTAACCCTGCGATGGTGCCTGCATCTTTAGTGGCTTGTCTTTGGGCATCGGTGAAGTAGGCAGGAACGGTTATTACAGCTTGGCTAACAGGTTCTCCTAAAAATGTCTCTGCATCGGCTTTGAGTTTTTGCAGAATCATGGACGAAATTTCTTGGGGGGTAAAACTACGATCCTGTATTTGCACATCTACGGTGTCGTCTTTTCCCTTAACACATTTATATGTTACCCGAGTGCGATCGTGATTGCTATCAGACCATCTTCTACCTATAAATCGCTTAATACTGTAAACGGTATTTTCTGCATTGGTGACAGCCTGACGCTTGGCCAGTTGTCCCACTAGGCGCTGAGAACCCTTCCCAAAGCCAACAATACTGGGGGTTGTGCGAGAACCTTCTTGATTATTGATAATTAACGGTTTGCCCCCTTCTAAGACGGCTACACAACTATTTGTTGTTCCTAAATCGATTCCGATTACTTTTCCCATAACTGACAGCAGTTGCGATTTATAAGTTTTTTTGTGGTGTTGATATTGACATTTCTTTACAGGATACCCTAGGAATATTTATTGTTATCAACTATTGCTTTTTATCACAATCATTTTTGATATTCTATACCCTCACCTAAGGGTAATTTATTTTAATCAATTTTTTACAGAGCCATATATAGTTGGCTCTTTTTGGGTTTTTCCTGTTAGTTTTTATTAGTTAATATTACTAATACAAGGTGTTGATTAATTTTCCGCATTTTCACCATTATCTGGGGTAGCGGTTGCTTCATTTTCATCATCATCTTTGGGCGCCGCCACTTTTACCATAGCATAGCGTAATACTTGATCGTTGAGAAAATAACCTCTTACTAATTGTTCCATAACAGTGCCTTCAGGATATTCATTAGTAGGCTCCCGGAGCATGGCTTCTTGGAAATTGGGGTCAAAGGGTTCTCCTTCGGGACGCATGGCGGATACTCCTAGTTTCTTGAGGCTATCCACGAAGGTTTTATATACCCCTTGATAACTTTTATGGATACCCATTTCCCCTTCATTGGCTGGTTTAATTTGGGTTCTAGCCCTTTCAAAGTTATCTACCACTGGGAGTAATTCACTGATGGTTTTCTTTTTGATGGTGGTTTCTTGTTCTTCTTTTTCCTTGGCACTGCGACGGCGGAAGTTATCAAAGTCGGCGGTTAGTCTCATGAACTGACCTTGAATACTTTTGGTTTGCTCTTTTTGGGTTTCTAGTTGTTGGTTTAGGTGGGCGATTTCTTCTTGTAAAAGGGCGATCGCCTTTAGACTCTCACTTTCACTATCTTCAGTTTCCAAAGACTCCTGCTCCTCTATATTCTCAGAAGTTTCAGAAGTTACACCCTCATCTGCCGTGGCTACTTCCTCCGATTCATCCACCAAAACTTCAGGTTCCATAACCGAATCCACATCTTGATTTTCTTCTATATTTTCTTGTTCTTTAATTTCTTGATCCAATTCCATATAATTATTTGTTTCAGTCATAGCTAACTGCAATAAAATTTACTTGATAGTTACCCATAATTGTAACTAATTATAGGTACTTCGTTAAGTTTAACTCTACAAAATGCTTAGAAAAAACGACCATAGTAATTTACATCTTAGGATAAGATAAATAGTAAGGAAAAATATCGTTATCAGTAAGCAAACTATGACCCGTAGCTATTATTTTGATTCTGAAGCCAAAAAAAGTTTTGAACTACCTGGGGCAAAACCCCATTATAATCCAGATCGCTATGGGCAAGTACAACATATTTTCCTTGACCTAGAATTAGACATCAGCACCCAAAAATTTGGGGGGACTTGTAACATTACCCTCACCCCCATCCGAGAAAATATTAACCAACTTACCCTTGATGCCGTCGATCTTGAAATAGAATCAGTTTTAATTAATAATATCAGTCAACCCTTTGATTATGACGGTGAATTTTTGACTATCAATTTACTAGAGCCTAGCACCACAAAAGACCTAGTAATTGCCATTAAATATAGTAAAGAAAAACCCCAAAGAGGACTTTATTTTATCACCCCCGATGAACATTATCCAGATAAACCCAGCCAAGTATGGACTCAAGGGGAAGACGAAGATTCCCGCTACTGGTTTCCTTGTTTTGACTATCCCGGACAGTTAGCCACTTCTGAAATTAAAGTAAAAGTTCCTACGGAATATACCGCAATTTCCAATGGAGAATTAGTAGGAGTTGAAGAAGTAGAAAATAGTAAAATATATCATTGGCTACAGCCCCAAATTCATCCCACTTATTTAATGACTTTAGCTGTGGGCAAATTTGCCAAAATTGAGGATAAATGGCAAGATATTCCCGTAGATTATTATGTAGAAAAAGGCAAAGAAAAAGAAGCTACCATCAGCATGGGTAAAACCCCCAGAATGATCGAGTTTTTTAGTAAAAAATATGGTTACAATTATCCCTTTTCAAAATATGCTCAAGTGTGTGTGGATGACTTCATTTTTGGGGGAATGGAGAACACATCTACTACTCTATTAACGGATCGTTGTTTGTTGGACGAAAGAGGGGCTTTGGATAACGATCGCACCGAAAGCCTTGTCGCCCATGAATTAGCCCATCAATGGTTTGGGGATTTGGTGGTAATAAAACATTGGAGCCATGCGTGGATAAAAGAAGGGGCAGCCTCCTATGCGGAGGTACAATGGACAGAGCATGAATATGGACATGATGATGCCCGTTATTATCTGTTAGGGGAAGCTAGAAGCTATTTACAAGAAGATTCCTCCCGTTATCGTCGCCCCATTGTCACCAATGTATATCGGGAAGCCATCGAATTATATGACCGTCATTTATATGAAAAAGGTGCTTGTGTTTATCACATGATTCGTTCTATTTTGGGGGATGAATTATTTGATCGGGCGATTCATACTTTTATCAATGATAATGCCCATAAAACGGTAGAAACCATCGATTTATTAAGGGCGGTGGAAAAAGCAACAGGGTACAATTTAGGCTCTTTATTTGATCAATATGTTTTTAGAGGGGGACACCCTGATTTTAAAATAAGCTACAGTTGGGATAATGATTCTAATTTAGCTTGTGTAACGGTAAAACAAACCCAAGCTACGGAAAAGGATGGCAAATATGTTGATCTATTTGAGTTAAAAATTCCCCTCGCTTTTGGTTACTATTGCGCTCAAAATGGCGTTACTTCTCAGGAGTTTCTTCTTAAGTTAAATAAACCAGAACAAAGTTTCTATTTTCCTTTAGCCCAAAAGCCTGATTTTATTAGCTTTGATGTTAATAATAACCACTTAAAAACTGTTAAATTAGAATATGGATTTAGTGAGTTAAAAGCTCAGTTAAAATATGATCCAGACCCCATTTCTCGCATTTACAGTGCGATCGCCATTGGCAAAAAAGCTAATTTAGAAGCGGTAAAAACCCTAAAAGAAGCCTTTTTAAATGAACCTTTTTGGGGAGTAAAAGTAGAAATTGTAAAACAACTAGGCAAAATAAAACTAGATCAAGCCGTTAATACCCTCGTAGAATTTTTAACCGAAGAAAATCACCGTGTCAGAAGAGCCGTAATCGAAGCCCTCGGCAAACATAAAACCAAAACCAGTTATAATGCCCTCAAACAAGTGGCGATCGCCTCTGATCCTAGTTATTATGTGGAATCATCTGCTATCAACGCCCTCGGCTCATTGGTGACGGGTACTTTAGCGGACAAAGAAAATGAGGTAATCGAGCTTTTAGGTCAAATTCTGAAAGAAAGAAAGGGCTTAAACGAAATAATTAGATCGGGGGCAATCAACGGCTTAAGTAAACTAAAAACCAACCCCGCCGCCGCCGACTTAATCGCCGAATATACCAAACTAGGCACACCTCAACCCCTCAGATTAACCGCCATTCGTTGTCTTGGGGCAGTAGCCAAAGGGCAAAAAGCAGATAAACTCACCATTATCCTCGAACAATTTGAAGACATCCTCAAAGATACCTTTTTCCTCACCCAAATGGCACTTATCAGCGGATTATCTCAAATCGAAGATTCCCAAGCTATTAATCTCCTATCTACCCTTGCCGAAAGTACCCCCGATGGTAGGGTAAAAAGAAGGGCAGAGGAAGCCATAAACCAAGTGAGAGGTAAGTTAGGCAAAGATAAAAATCTTGAAGATTTACGCCAAGCGGTAGATAAACTCAAAGAGGAAAATCAGGATTTAAAAAGTCGTTTAGCTAAACTAGAAGAAAGGTAATACTAAGTCCGATTTATAAAACATACTTTTATTTATTGTTTTGGCAATGGGCTTAAGCCCATTGTTCGTTTTATTTGGGATACTTTTCCCTGATAAAATTAAGAGCTTGGGATTTGGTAGTAATATCCCCATCTAAAAATAATCCTTTAACAGTTTTTAAAATAATTTGATATTGGGGGCTTGGTTTATAACCTAATTGTCTTAAATCATTCCCATCGATGGGGGAGTTTGTTTTGCTCCAATGGAGAAGATAATGCCAAATATTTGACCTAATTTCTTTATTACTTTTTACAGCAATTAAAATTAAATCAAGGGGTTTATAACCACTAAAAAACTCTACTTTTTCACTTAATTTATTATTATCATCAAAACTATTTTGTATCTTTTCTTGATTATTTTCTAAGTGAGCTAATCTTTCTATACTATCTTTTGGTAGTTGTAAATTTTCAGCTACTTTTACCCTTATTGGTAGTTCAAGGCTAGTTAAAATTATTTCTAAACGTAACAACCAAGAAGGAATTTTCTGATTTTCCTTCTCAAGATTATAGTATCTTAACCAACGATCTAAATAACGAATTTGCCACCATATTTCTGGGGTAATTTTACATTGAGGATGAATGCAACCGAGCGCCCCTAATTGTTGCAGGAGTGTGAGGGCTTTTTTCCAGTAATCAGCCTGTAAGATATAACTTAATTCACCCTTAAGACGAGTGGTGAGGGCTGGAATGGATGTTTTTTCGAGGGATACCTTTTCAAAAATACCGCTACCGATGGCATATTCAATATATTCCAAGGTTTGAGGCTCAATGTCAAAATTTAGTCGCGCCGCAAAGCGCACTCCTCGAAATATTCTGGTAGGATCTTCAATGAAGCTATTGGGATGTAATACACGGATAAAGTGCGATCGCACATCAGCCACTCCCCCAAAAAAGTCCAGCAATTCCCCTTGACTCGGCTTAGTTAAACGCACCGCTAGGGCATTAATAGAAAAATCTCGGCGGTATAAATCTTGACGAATTGAACTAGCTTCCACCTCTGGATTAGCTGCGGGATAAGGATAAAACTCCGTGCGCGCCGTGGCAATATCCACCCATAGGGAATCTAAATTATCATCATTGTGCCAAAGTAAAGCCGCCGTTTGAAAATCTCCATGGATACTCAGACGGGCTTGGGGATAACTTTCCTGTAGGGCTTGGGCAAGGGCAACCCCCGCTTCTGTGGTGGTATTACGATGAAAACCATCTACCACCAAATCAATATCCTGTAACTTGAGGGTATCATTATCCCCCGTGAGTAACAAATCCCTAACACCGCCCCCCACCAGATAAAGATGCCATCCTTTTTCCTCGGCATATCGGGCGGCTTTTTGTAACAACTCCCACATGGGGGGGTGTAATCTTTCTTGAAACGAGGGTAACAAACAGGAAACCACAGGGGATGCGGGGGTATGTTGCTGTTTACTGATGCGGGTTTGATGGAGTTGCCGTAAAATGTCGGTGCGGGTGACAATACCTACCAAATTACCGTTATCTAACACAGGAAGTCTGCCGATGTCATGGTTTACCATCATGGCTTCGATGGAGGATAAACCCGTATGGGGGGAGATGGTTTGCAGATTTTTGCTCATATAACCCTTGACAGGGGCATGGGCAAAACCGTGGTGGAGGGCAATGTCAATATCTCGACGAGAAATAACTCCCACCAATTCCCCTTCCTGATTAACAATACATAGCCCTGAGTGTCCATAACGTAGTAAGATACGTTGAGCTTTTTCGATGGTGGTTTTGGGGCGAATGGTGCGCACGGGGGAAGACATTAAATCGAAGGCGGTGAGGGCGAGGGGGATTTGTTGATGGATTTCGGCTTTAATTTCTTCTAAAATTTCTTGGGGATTATCACAACGGATGGAAAAAGAGGCGGCACTACTATGTCCACCCCCTCCATATTTGGCAAAAATTTGTCCTAAGTTAACGGAGTCTAGCTTTGAGCGTCCGATAATTCCTAGTTTATTTTGGCTACCTTTTTTTTGTTGATAAAAATGGGCAAAGATTAATACATCTACTTCGATTAAATCCCCGACTCTGGCTACTAAACTGGATAATCCCGGGATAAAATCAGGGGTTTCTAAGAGGGTAAAGGCGATCGCACTTTCATTAATATATTCCGTTTCTACCTTACTTAAAACATCGGGAAGTAAATCCTGTAATTGAGGAGATAAACTAGGTTCGGCATATTCCGCCACCATGGATAAATTCACCCCCATTCCCATTAACCAACCCAAGGCAAAAGCATCTCTTTGGGTAGTTTGTTCAAAAGTGAGAGAACCAGTATCCCCATGGATTCCCAACGCCATCACCGTGGCTTCAATGACATTGAGGGTAATATTATGTTGTTGTAAAAGTTCACAAATAATTGTGCTAGTAGAGCCTACTTTTTCGATATATTTATTAGTAGCCGTCAAACTATGTTCATTTTCAGGGTGATGATCATAAATAGTGACAGATTCCACATTAGGTAACGATAACCATTGTACTGCTTTCCCGATGCGATCGCCCCTTTGAGTATCCACAATGAAAATATGACGAATTTTCTCAGGACGAATAGTACGACGATCAATCAAAGCCAACTCATCACAGTGAAAAGCTAAAAAATTTTTTACCGAAGGATGCTCCCCCCCCGTCAACACAATTTTTGCCCGACGATGAATCTTGCTCAAACCCACCGCCGCCCCCAAAGTATCAAAATCCGCCGTCTGATGACACAAAATTAAATCCATACTACCCATCATAATCTTTCCACCAAACAAATATACCAATCTTACTCCCCATAAATCATAGTTAAAGGAAAAAAAATTTGCTATAATCAATTGATTAACATACACTTTACTAGTCCTGAGTTTGCACATATTAAGCCATAAGATTATGGTGTAACATGGGAACAGTTACTATTCACAGAAAAATATAAGGGAATAAAGATTTGTGTTATATCTGGCAGAAGTTAAAGCCCAAACAAGAGGGTTTGTTGGTGGTTACAAGACAGAATTAAAATTATTAACCTCTCAAGCAATGGATCAAACTTGGACAGCCATTACAGGAGAGGATACTATTAACATAGACGCAATTAGTGAGCAAACCAGCAAAGGTACTCTTTACATTGTCAACCTAGATAATAACAAACAAATTCAGGGTTCACCAGAATTAGCAGGCTCTAGGATTGTGAACTATTTACGCCACTTTTCTCGCACCCTAGAAAAATCCAAATCCCAAGAAGAAGAAATCGAAGAATGGAAAGTTTCCCTACAAATTCAAGGGGAAGAAATTGCCAAACGACAAGCAGAATTAGATGGACAACAACAAAGATTACAAGAGCAAGAATCCAAACTTGCCCTCCTCGAGGAAGAAAAAAATAAATTAACCGCAGCTTGGGAACAACTAACCAACGAACAACAAAGACTTAATAATAATAAAATAGATCAAGGGGAAATCCGTGAAAAATTAGAATCAATTTCGGGAGCTATAAAAAATAATATTCCCCAACCACAAATGTTTACCCAACCCATCGAGGAAATAGTTTCAGGGGTAAACAATCAACAAGCAAAATTAGATGAATATTGGCGAGAATTAGAACATAATAAAAGTAGTTTAGAACAACAACAAAATGAACTAAACAACCAAAAGGAAAATTTTAACCAAAGACAAGAAGAATTATTGATGGCAAGGGAAAATTTAGCCAAAGCAAAGTTAACCCTACAAAATATCAACAGCCAACTACAAGAAAAACAAAGTCTGTTGCGTCAATTTAGTCTAACTAAAGAAGGCATCCACCGCCTACAACAGGAAATCTATCTCCTAGGAGACGATGGAGAAGAGCAACAAGTTGATCTTCAAACCCTAGAAACTATGCCCCTAGGGGATTTAGAGGCAAAAGTTAATGAAGTAAAAGAGGAAACCGCCAAGGTTGTTAACTTTGTTAATATGCAAGAAGAAGAATTAACCCTCCAAAGCGATGAAGTAAAAGACATTCAGCACAAAATGAATAACGCCAGTGAGGTTGATAAACTTAGTCTTGAAACCGAGTTAGCCGATGCCCAAGAAGCCATGAAACTTTTAAATGAAACTCTCGTGGGGCAAAGACGAAATCTCAAAAAACAACAAAAAGTATTGAATGAATATCTAAAAGTATTTAGTCGCCGTAAAGGAATTATTGATTTAGATTTTGCTGAGACAATTAATGTTAAACCTTTATTGGCAGAAGTAGAAGCTCAAAAGTTAGAAATTGATCAAAAAATTGAGCATTTTACTAATGAACTAAATCAACTACAACAAGCTCAAAAACAGGAACAAGAAACCATTAATTTTCAAGAGCAAAACTATCAACAAGCGGAAAGTCAACTCCATTCAAATCAAGAAAATGTTGAGAATTTATGTCGCCATACTACGGAAATACAAGCCAAAATAAACCTATTAGAACAAGCATTACATCCCATACAAGAGCAACTAAATCATATTAGGAATAATGCTCAAAAACTTCAATCGGATGTAGGGGAAATTCATACTAAGGTAGAGGCTCAAAATGATGCGATGAATGAACTACAATCTATGTTGAATTAGTTTGGTTAGAAAATGATTGATGCTAGTAATATCTTTTTAAATATTAAATATCTGTGGTAATCTAATGGTGTTGATTATCCTTATTAGGTAATGCCCAGATTTTTTCGATAATATTTTGTTTCAAGATTTTAATGAAAATTAGTGTTCCTGTTACATATAAGTATGTTTTAAATTTCACCGTAATTTTGCTCTCCTCCATGGGGATAAATCAAACTACATTTGCCCAAAATATTGAGCCAGAAAATAGACAACAACAATTTAATATTTCTCCAGAAATCATTGAAAATAGCCCTGTATGGCAAAAATGGGTGGAAGAAACTCCCGATTTATTAAATGAAATCAGAAATAAACCTAGTTTTCCCACTAGGGTAAGAATTGGTTATAGTGAATTTCCTTCGAATAATGGCATCGGGGGAATTTCTGTGGGGGTGGAAGATTTATTTATAGGAGAAACCCCTTTAACTGTTAGTGCCAGATATGCCACTTCTTTTAACAGGGAAGATAGTCAAGGAAATTCTTTAGAGCGTTCCTCATTCAGTGCCAATGTAAATTATTATTTATTACCATTGGGGGGTTATTTTAACGTTGCCCCCGTGGTGGGTTATCGCTCCATTTCAACTAATGGTTATAGCACTGATGGGTTAAACCTCGGAGTAAGAGTTGCTTTGCCATTGTCTCCCCAAGGGGCGGCGGATGTATTTATCACCCAAAATTTTCTTGGCATCGGAAGTAGTAATGAGGTGGGCATAACGGAAGTTACGGCGGCTTATGCTATCAATAAAAATCTACGTTTATCTACTCAAATTGAATGGCAAAATTCGGTACAACAATCGGATTCTCAGGTAAGTATTGGTTTAGAGTGGATGTTTAGAAGGTAATTAAATCAACTTTTTTTCTCGACTGGCTTTTTCTAACAAAGAATCGGCAAAGGCAAGGGCTTCGGTGGCAGAATGTCCCCCTGTAAGTTCGGCTAATTCGTCACGACGGGCGTTTTGCTCTTTGAGAGGGGTAATTTTAACGATGGTGCGAATATCTTTTCCTTCGGCGGTGTTAACTTCGGTGAGGTGTTTGGATACCCTGAAATGGTTATCTGCCATGGCGGCAACGAGGGGTTGATGGGTGACGCAGATTACTTGGTGTTGTTGGCTGAGTTTATGTAGTTTATGGGCGATCGCCTGTGCTACTTTTCCTGATACTCCTGCATCAATTTCATCAAAAATAAGGGTTTTAGGATCAACTTGAGTGCCTGTAAAACAGGATTTAAGAGCTAAAAGAAAACGGCTCATTTCCCCTCCTGAGGCTGTCATGGCAAGGGGTTGTAAGTCTTCTCCGGGGTTGGGGCTAAAATAATATTCTACTTGATCACAACCTGTAATAGAAGGTTTGATAGGGGTTAGGCGACACTGAAATAATACCTTTTCCATGCCTAGGGGTTTTAACTCCGAGGTGAGTTGTTTTTCTAATTTAGAGGCTGCCGCCGTGCGTAGGGTGGTTAATTTCTGGCATAAATCGAGGGTTTTGGTTTGAATTTGTTCATATTCTGCCTCTAACTCCTCGATGGAGCGCTCATTGCTTTCTAGTTGTACTAATTCTTCTTTTAATCCTTGGTGGTATTTTATCACCTCAGCTAAACTTGGTCCATATTTACGGCAAATACGCTTTAAAGTTCTAATTCTTTCTTCTACCTCCTCCAATCTATCGGGATCTCCTTCTAGCCCCGAACCATAGCTATGGATTTGATGTCCTGCTTCAACGATTTGATTGAGCGCCCCTTGCACCATTTCCAAAATACTGGTCAATTCTTTGTCGTAGTTAACCATATCCATTAACACGGCTTCTGCTTTCCCTAAAATATCGGCGGTGGCACTTTCTTCGGTTTCGCTTTGATATAAAAGGTTATAGGCTTGGTAACTTAACTGTTGTAACTCTACCACATGGGTTAGGCGATCGCTCTCTATTTCCAATTGCTCTAACTCGTCCCCATCCCGCAAGTGAATACTATTCAACTCCTTAATCTGATGCTTTAATAAGTCTAACCTTTGTAAGCGCTGTTGTTCCGATTGACGACGGGCAATGAGTGCTTGATGGGCGCTATCCATTTTTACAAAGGCTTCCGTTACCAATTTTCTTTGGGTTAATAACTTTTTGCCCCCATAGGCATCTAATAAATCCCGTTGGGTACCCATGGCAAATAATTCCCCCGTTTCCCCCTGCACTGTAATTTCTAAGAGGCGATCGCGCAGAGCCATGATAACCTGTTTATTAACTATCACCCCATTAACCCGACTACGGGAGCGAAAATTACCCTTTTTAAAGGTTAAATCCCGACTACATACCACCGTACCATCATGGAAAGAGTCCAACTCTTGCTCCTCTAACCATGCTTCTAAATTAGAATTACTATAAAAAGTACCCTCTACCACCGCCTTAGTCTCCCCATGACGAATCATGCGATTATTTGCCTTGCCCCCCAATACCACATCAATGGCATCCAAAATAATCGATTTTCCTGCACCCGTTTCCCCCGTTAAAACACTCAATCCCTGTCCTAACTCTAAATCTAAATGATCAACTAAGGCAAAATTATCAATACGAATGGAAATTAACATTAAATTCGATCTACGGTTATGTATCTATTTTAAGGGCGATCGGCAATTTGATCATTTCCCTCCCCATCACCAAAAAAATTACCAATTAAGTTGACGAAACATCTCCCATATAAGAAGATCAGGAAATATTGCAACAAAAATTAACAATGAGCAAAAAGTATAACGTATATGGCATGGGTAACGCTCTGGTGGACATGGAATTTGAAGTAACCCCAGAATTACTCACTCAACTAAAAATCGATAAAGGTGTCATGACCTTAATGGATGAGACACAACAACAACAAATCATAGAACAACTACCCCCCCCTTGTAAACAAGCCTGTGGAGGTTCAGCGGCCAATACCCTTGTTGCCATCAGCCAATTAGGGGGTAAAGGATTTTATAGTTGTAAAGTAGCCCACGACAATAGCGGTGCATTTTATCTCCAAGACTTAATTGACTGTGGTTTAGATACCAACCTCACCCAAGAAAACCGCCCAGAAGGCATTACAGGGAAATGTCTTGTATTAGTAACCCCCGATGCCGATCGCACCATGAACACATTTTTGGGCATTACAGGGGACTTAAGCACCGCAGAATTGAACCCAGAAGCCCTCACAAACTCTGAATACCTCTACATTGAAGGATACCTCGTCTCATCCCCCATCGCCCTCCAAAGTGCCATAGAAGCGAAAAAAATAGCCCAACAAGCAGGGGTAAAAGTATCCTTTTCCCTCTCCGATGCCAACATGGTAAACTTTTTCCGTGAAGGGGTAGAAAAAATTATCGGTGAAGGAGTCGATTTACTCTTTGCTAACCAAGATGAAGCCTTTAAAATGGCAAATACTGAAGATTTAACCCTAGCCGTGGATTACTTCAAAACCATTGCCAAAACCTTCGCCATCACCCTCGGCAAAAAAGGCTCATTAATCTTTGATGGAGAAAAACTGATAGAAATTCCCGCTCATCCCGTCACCGCAGTAGATACCGTAGGGGCAGGGGATATGTATGCAGGATGTCTTCTCTATGGCATCACCAACGGCTTAGACTATTCAAGCGCAGGAAAACTTGCTTCCCTCGCCTCCGCCAAATTAGTCACCAGTTTTGGGCCAAGGTTAACCACAGAAGAATTGAACAAAATTTTACAGGAAGTTACCAACTAAATTACTTCTAGCAGGGGGGTTAAACCCCTTGTCTTTTTGCTGAAAAAATCAAATTATTAGGCGTTACTGAATTAAGGTATCATTTTTAGTTTAGTTCGGCAACAGGTAATGGCAATAATAGTTCTAGTATTATATATTTGCTGTAGTTTAATGATGTTTCATAGCAAAAATAAGCAACACCAATTATTAAACCATTACAGTTTTTGAGAAATCAACCTGAGACAAATTTGCCCATCTCAAATCAGTATTATGGAGAGTTGCATAGTCTAAATTAGCACAGACTAGATAAGCCTTAGGCAAATGGGTATTAACCAATTGAGCATGACTAAGATTTGTTTTATAAAGATAAGCCCCCATCAACTCAGTTTCATAAAGGTTTGCATAGCTCAAATCTGACTCATTGAGGGTACACCCAATCATATTGGCTTCGCTCAAATTAGCTCGATTTAAATTTGCTTGAATAAGACAAGATTCTCTCAAATTAGCTAGTCTTAGATTAACCCCAATTAGATTACATTGATTTAAAATTGCTCCCCTCAAATCAGCAAAACGAAGATTACTACCTATTAAATTAGCCCTAGTTAAATCACAATTACTTAAGTTAGCACCCTCTAGGTTAGTGTTACTCAGATTAACTTCCGAAAAGTCAATTTTTATCTTATTTTCTTGCTCTAATTGTCTTAATTGATTCCATTTATCTATATCTGTTTTTAAGAGTTTATAGTCAATTTCCTTACTCATTCTAAAAAAATAATTGATGATGAATAATTAATAATTAAAATTTATTTTCTGGTGTCTTTATTATTCCTCAATACCCTTCAAACTTCCCCTACCTCCCATAGACTCAATAGCCGTTAGGGCAGCGGCGGCCCCTGCTTTGATGTCTCTTTCCGCACCGCCTAAATATAGTCTGCCAAAACTTCCCACCGCTTGAACATTCAAAATATTAATCAAAGCTGCTTTTTCTGCTTCATTAGCGGCTAAGGCGGCATAGGCAGCAGGTTGTACTTCTAATACGTATAATGTTTCCCCTGCCAAAAGCATCTGCCCTCGGCGGTTACGGTTAATAATTTGTGCTTGATAAGGATCAATATTACGAATAATTTGGCTTGATACTACCTTTGGTTTTAGGGAGTCTTCTTTTTTTACCCCCAAAGCATCTAAAATTGCCCTACCAGCCGCCTTCGTTTCTCCCTGATTGGTGGCATGAATCTCTAATAAACCATACAATCTTTCGACAAATTGGACTCCAGGGCGTACCACCGCAGACTTGAGGGCAACATCGGTAATGCGGTTAATTTCTATACCGGGGGATATTTCAATCCATAAAGAAGCGTCTCCTGGTAGGGGTAAAAATCCTAGGGCGACAGTGCCAATGTACGCAGCGTGTTGGGGTTGTAATCTATCTAAATATACATAACTACGTAATTCGACGCCCATTTTTTCCTTCTACTTCTTGATGTGCCAGTCAACAGTCATCAATTATACAGGAGTTTGAGACTCTCTGGACAAATGGTTGGGATGGACTAGATTTTGAGAAAATCAGATTTTTTTATTAATTGTTCATCATAAGCAAATTTTCAAGCAACTATTTTGTTACCCTCAGAGGATAGTTGATATATGATGTACTAGCTTGTGTCGATAGTTTTAAAAGCTATATTCAAAAAAGCATTTTCATTTGTTTCATAAACCTTAAGGTATTCATCGGTAAACATGACCTCTAATTCTAACTCTGAACAAAAATTTTACCCCACCATCAGACCTCTCGTTGCTACTTCTATTGATGGTATGGCCTTTAAAAATGATAGTCTCTATGCGATCGATTCTCGCAATGGTTATTTATTACAAATTAATCCCGAAACCAGTGTTTCTAAAATTATTAATAGTAATTATTGGCGAGATTTTATTGGGGCGAGGGGGTTATGTATTACCGACACAGAAATATGGTTTGTGACTCAAAGTAGTGTTTACTATACTCTGATTGAGTGGGTGGAAAATGAGTTAAAAATTATCTCTGCCCCTAAATATTTTTTCAGTCTTTCTTATCCTTGCAATGGCATTGCTATTTGGGAAAAGACTATTTATATTACTTGCCAGAAAACTGGCACTATTGGGGTTTATAGTAAGGATGACGGTAAGGAAATTACTCGATTTTATGCTCCGGGTATTGGTGATGAAAATATTACTGTCCATGGTGAGGAAATATGGTTATCGGATAACCTTGAGCAAACGGTTTATTGTCTGGATAGGGCAACGGGAAAAACTAAGTATAGTATTCTTACTCCTTTTGAGTATCCTAGTGGGTTGAGTTTTTATGAGGATAAGGAGACAGGAGAATATGTTTTATATATAGCTTACACAGATCAAGAACCCTACATCCGAGATAATCCAAATGCTGAACCGAATCATGAGTTATTATACCGCGATCGCACCTTCATCCATCCTTTATATTTTAAATATGACTCGGAAAATAAATATACCCTTTCCAATGGGTTTTTAATTGAAATGAGTTATCTGGAGGAAGTTTCTCCTTTGGATGACATTACCTTAAAGGATTTAGAATGGCGTATTGCCCTACCCACAGAAAGCCCCCGTCAGAAAATCAAAACCATTGAGGCGGTGGGATTACCCTACATTGAAGAAGACTATGATGGGCAAAGGGTAGCACTATTTAAGTTTCCTGAGTTTAACTCCCATGAGCGTTATGTTTTTGGTTGGCGCGCCGTGGTGGAGGTTTGGAGTATTAAGCATCAAATTACCCCCCGTGATTGTGAAAGTTTACCTCCCCTTACCCCTGAATTTGAGACGAAGTATTTGATTGATGATGATGATTTATCCATGAATACGGAGATTATTTTGAGGGCATCGGAGGAGGCTAGGGGTAGCGAAACCAATCCCCTTAGAAAAATGTATAGTATCCGTAACTACGTTTACGATCGCCTTTCCTATGGTATAAAACCCCATATTGATACCCCCGATATAGTCTTGAAAAGGGGGGTAGGCTCTTGCGGTGAGTATTTAGGCTTACTATTAGCCCTCGCTCGTCTTAATGGCATTGCCTGTCGTACGGTGGGACGGTATAAGTGTCCGATGAAGGTACTACATTTTAATACTCCCCTAGTACCCGATTTTAACCATGTGTGGATGGAGTTTTATTTACCTAATATTGGTTGGTTGCCCATGGAATCAAACCCCGATGACTTGGATGATGGGGGCCCCTATCCCACCAGATTTTTTATGGGTTTATCGTGGTATCACATGGAAATGGCAAAGGATATGCCTTTTGAAACTCTCATCAGTGAGGGTTTACCCGTGAGTAAGGAAAAAACTTCTATTGGGCAGTTGGCTATTAATCATGTCACTTTTAATGTTCTTGAGGAGTTACAACCTTAGGGCAGAAATGGGGAATGGTGTTACTTACCCAATACTTGAAATTATACTATGGGCGATCGCCCTTGAAGCCCCCGCCGAGCCAATTCTTTCCAAACCATTCTCCCGACAATCCATTAAATATTGACTATCTTCCACCATTTCCATAATTTCCCTAGCCCCTTGACTAAACATCAAATCTAAATCTTGAAACTCATTAACCGTGCGGACGTTAATTCCTAAATAGCGCATTTGAGCCTCCGCAAAACGATAAGTAAATTGAGGGCCTTGCCCGATGATTTGTACCACAGGTTTACCCAGTCCAACCCCTTGCTCTACAGCTGTTCCCGCCATTCCCAATATCACATCACTTTTTACCAAAATCTCCGCAAAGGTATGATAAAACAACTCAATAACAACATCTTTCCCTTTAATTTGTTTAATTAAAATAAACTTTTCTGGCTTATTTCGTAGAGAAATATAATCATTTTTTTCAACATTTTTAAACTCATTAGCAAAATAAAAATTCCAACCCAAATTTTTAGCAATTACCGCTATATCATTGTGAATAATATCATTAACTAAAGCCCCACAAAAACGCCAAGATTGAGAAGATAAAGCAACTAATCTTTCACATACTTGAATTTGTAACTCCAAATTTCTGAGGGCTTCAGGAACTCGACTCCCTGGCAACAGAGCCACCATTAAAGCATTAGAATCATTAGTAATGGGATTACCCCCATAGTCGCAACTAAGCCTGTCAGAATTATGTTTTAAAGCATCCATAATAGGATAACCATGGCAACTAACCTTTTTAATGCCCTGTCTTTGTAAATCCTTAGCCGTATAATTATCCTTAGTAAGAACCCCCAAACACAAAGAAGAATTTAGTAAAAAGCGACTAAATAATGGTAAACCTAACTTACCCTTATCACTATAATAACTGGTATATGCCACTAAAAAAATATAAAACTTTCTTCTTATTAAAAAGCATAATAATAACGGTAAAATATCCCCTACTCCCACAAAAATATCATACTGATTCCTAACTTTAAATAAAGTCAATATTTGACGCAAAGTAAGACCTATTAACCCAGCCCATAAATCCTTAATAAAATTGAAAGTATTAAGATAAAACATACCCCCAGAAGGCATAGTTAAAGTAGGTACCACCACCGTAAAACCCTTACTGAGATAACTTTTTCCTTGACCAACTATGGGGAAAGCATCTACTTGCAAACTAGGATCAATATCCCGTAAAGCCTCAGCGATTAAACTACCATTTAAATCCTCTCCATGACCATTACTAATAACTAAAACTTTTTTCATAAATCAAAATTTACGGCAATTTATTGTCAAACCAATCATTAAAATGAACTAACTAACAATCACTAAATTATCTCGATGAATAACCGTTTCCGCTCCCTCATAGCCCAGTATTTTGTTAATGTGCTGAGATTGTTTCCCCTTAATTAACTGCAATTCATTACTACTATAATTCACGATACCCCGTGCTATTTTTAAATTATTTAAAGAGTATAAATCCACCGCATCCGCACTGTTAAAATCTCCCTCTACCCGTACAATTCCTGCGGATAGTAAAGACTTTCCTTGCTCACAAATAGCCTTCAGCGCCCCATCATCAAGATATATTTTACCCGTTGACAGTAAACCATTCGCAATCCAACGTTTACGGGCATTTTCTGGTCTTGGCTGAGGTTCAAAACGAGTACCGATCGCCCTTCCTGCTAGAATATCAATAATATTAGTAGGATTTTTACCATTGGTAATAACGGTTGTCACCCCTGCCCCCGTAGCGATGCGTGCCGCCGTAATTTTAGTCATCATGCCCCCTGTACCCCAACTGGTGCCACTACCCCCCACGCTAATATCTAAATGGGATAATTCATCACTGGCCACCAAATCAATGGGAGTAGCAGAAGGTACTAATCGAGGGTCAGCAGAATATAGTTTATCAACATCGGTCAACAAAAACAACCAATCAGCCCCCACCAAACTAGCTACCAAAGCCGAGAGGGTGTCATTATCACCAAATTTTAATTCATCCGTTGCCACCGTATCATTTTCATTAACAATGGGAATTACCCCCAAGTCTAATAAAGCCTGAAAAGTATTATGGGCGTTAACATAACTGCTTCTTTCCTTAAAGTCATGGCGAGTGAGTAAAATTTGGGCGATGGGTTGTCCTAGATTATTAAATAAATCATCATAAATACGAATTAAGCGCCCTTGCCCCACCGCAGCTATAGCTTGTTTTTGGTTCAAATTTTGGGGGCGTTTACTAATGCCTAACCTACCGCAACCCACTCCCACTGCCCCGGAAGATACTAAAATGATTTGGTTTCCCTGTTGTCTCAAGTTGGTAAGGGTTTCTACTAGGGTGGCAATGGTGGACAGAGCAAGGCTTCCTGTTTCTGGAACTGTTAAACTAGAAGTGCCTATTTTGATGACGATAATTTGACTCATTAAATGACCGAATTTGGGTAAGCTGAAGTTAGGGTGTGTTGATTACAAAATAATCCTACACGAATTATCCACTATTTATTTAATCCATCAAGATTTTTGTTTTCCCTCTGTTGTCTATTATTCTACCTATGCCAATTTATTACTACTGGGGTGAAGATGATTTTGCCATGAATCGGGCGATCGCCCTTATAAAACAAGATAAAATAGATCCAAACTGGGTACAGTTTAACTACGAAAAAATAAACGGTGACAAAGAAGACAATATCCGACAAGCCTTGATGGAAGTGATGACTCCTCCCTTCGGTAATGGCGATCGCCTTGTACACCTTGAAAATACAACCATATGCCAAAGCTGTGGCGAAGAATTATTATCCCTACTACAAAACACCCTACCCCAAATCCCCGACACCAGCCATTTATTACTCACCAGTAGAAAAAAACCCGATGCCCGCATCAAAAGCACCAAACTAATAAATAAATATACCCAAATAAAAGAATTTTCCCTAATACCCATCTGGCAAACCGATATTCTCATCAAAAGAGTAGAAGAAACAGCCCAAGAAAAAAACATTAAACTAAGCCCCCCCGCCATCAAAACCCTCGCCACCTGTGTTGGTAACGATAGTCGGCTACTATGGCAAGAATTAGACAAACTAGCCCTTTATCAAGGAGATAATCCCCAACCCATCAGCCAAGAAACCGTTAACGCCCTAATTAACGTCAGTAATCAAAACAGCCTGCAACTAGCCCAAGCAATCCTCAAACAAGATACAGGAAAAGCCCTGCAACTAGCCCAAGAATTAATCAACCTCAACGAACCAGCCCTGAGAATAGTTGCTACCCTAGTAGGACAATTTCGCACCTGGGCCATGGTAAAAACCGTCATCGAATCGGGGGAAAAAGACGAAAAAAAAATCGCCCACCAAGCCGACATTAGCAACCCTAAAAGAATTTATTTCCTCAGAAAAGAAGTTAGTAACATTTCTGCCCAACAATTACAATCTACCCTCCCCATCCTCCTCGACTTAGAATTAGGCTTAAAAAGAGGAGAAATCCCCCTCAATGCCCTCCAAAAAGCCATCATTCAACTAACAAATTTATAGTAACCATTAATCTTTTTTCCAGAAAAATAAGCAAAAAGTCAGCAATAGTTGTAATATGTTTTATTATCAAATAAAAAAAGCGCAAGTGGCGGAATTGGTAGACGCGCTAGATTCAGATTCTAGTGTTCTTAAGGACTTCCGGGTTCAAGTCCCGGTTTGCGCATCTTTTTTGCACCATAGGGCTAAATCAAAGTAACATAATGTTAAGCTGATCTAGTAGAATGTTAGATGATAGTGTAAAAAAGCAGACCAATCACGAAAATAGAACCAAGCAATATGTCAGGCGATTATTACCAAATCCTCGGAGTCTCCCGTGATGCGACCAAACAAGAAATAAAAAGAGCTTATCGACAACAAGCACGAAAATATCATCCCGACGTAAACAAAGAAGCGGGGGCAGAAGATAAATTTAAAGAAATAAATAAAGCCTACGAAGTGCTTTCTGAGCCAGAAACTAAGGCCCGCTATGATCGTTTTGGAGAAGCTGGAGTCAGTGGTGCTGGGGCAGGGGCTTCAGGCTTTGATCCCAATGATATGGGCGGTTTTGCCGATATATTTGAAACCTTCTTTGGCGGTGGTTTCGGTGGCGGTGGTGGTGCGACTACAGGCGCCCGTCGTCGTGGCCCGGCCAGAGGGGATGATCTCAGATTAGACTTGAGACTAAAATTCCGTGAGGCGGTTTTTGGTGGTGAAAAAGAAATCAAAATCCCTCACCTAGAAACCTGTGAGGTGTGTAATGGCACAGGGGCGAAAAAAGGTAGTGGGGTAAAAACTTGTCCTACTTGTAATGGTGCAGGGCAGGTACGTCGGGCTACCCGTACTCCTTTTGGTAGTTTTGCTCAGGTAACGGTATGTCCTACCTGTAATGGAGAAGGACAAATTATTGAGGAAAAATGCGAGTCTTGCGGTGGACAGGGTAGAAAACAACAAAACAAAAAATTGAAAATTACCATCCCTGCGGGGGTAGATAATGGTACTCGTCTCAGGGTAACAGGGGAGGGAGATGCTGGTACCCGTGGAGGTCCGGCTGGAGATCTTTATGTTTATCTCTCGGTGGAAACTGATAGTCAATTTAAGCGAGATGGTAATAATATTTACTCGGAAATTACGATTAGTTATTTACAAGCAATTTTGGGTTGTCGTCTCAAGGTAGCTACCATTGATGGGGATGAAGAAATTGCAATCTCTGCTGGTTTACAACCTGATACGGTGATAACTCTCCGTGATAAAGGAGTACCGAAGTTAGGTAATTCTGTTAGTCGTGGGGATCATTTAATAACGGTTCATGTGGAAATTCCCACTAAAATTAGTTCTGAGGAAAGAGAGTTATTAGAAAAACTAGCTCAAATCAAAGGAGATCATACTTCTAAAGGAGGTTTTGAGGGTTTCTTAGAAAGTATTTTCCATAAGAAATAATCATATTTTTTTTACAAAAAAAGTAGGGTGGGTGTGGCCCACCTTTCCCCTTTTATTGATTCACCAATGCCTAATTATTTAATCTTCCTTTAAATTTCATTAATTCATAAAGTTTTACCCCGATTTGATATTCATATTGACTGAGTAAGCGTCCATAAATATAACCTGCTTTACCATCTAAAAATCCTAAGCGAATAATATAAAAGAGAATAAAACGCAACAAGGGTTTGAAGGGTAATCTTACCCATATTTTCTTAAGAAAACGCTTTCTTTGTACCGCATCACCAAATAAGTTTGCTCCAATGGTACCTTCATCATTTTGACCTGTAAGAAAGTTGTAATATACCCTAGCTTCCCAGTTAGAGTAGCGATTATGACGGGCTAGCCATTCGTAAATGTCCCGAAAGTCGATATGGAGCATATCATTGTCTAAGTAGCCTACTTTTCCGTCGAGAATGACGTGTTCATGAACTTCGTTATCCCCTGTGTTTTTTATTTCTTCGGTGTTTAGGTTTTCGTAACGTCCTAGTTTATGTTTGAATAGTCTTAAATTCCAGTCGGGATATTTACCCCCATGGCGAATCCATTTCCCTAGGAAGAATACTTTTCTATTGAGATAGTACCCTTGGTAGGTTTCATCTTGAATTTTTTCGGCAATTTCTGCCCACAGTTCGGGGGTGATTCTCTCATCACAATCCACAATTAATACCCAATCATTTTTGAAGGGTAGGTTTTCCAATGACCAGTTTTTTTTCTTGGGAGATGTGCCATTATAGTGAAACTGTACTACTTTTGCTCCTTTTTCTTCGGCAATGGCTACGGTGCGATCGCCACTTTGGGAATCTACTAAAAAAACCTCATCAGCATTGGCAACGCTATCCATACAAGCCTGAATGTTTTTCTCTTCATTTTTAGCAGGAATTAAAACAGATACAGGAATTTTTTTTTGTTCCGCTCCCATAACACAGGTTTTTTCTCTTTCAATTGGTTTCCCACATATTATCTCAATTTATGGAAAAAACTTTTTTTTTTGAAAATTACTAAAAATTATTTGCAATAAACTCCATTTTTATTTTATACTAATTGAGTAGTATTCTTAAATAGCGTGTGAAGGAGATTTAACATTAATGTCAACTAATTCTTGGCAAAAACTAGGAGCAGTGGCTCTGATTTCTTCCCTAAGTTTGACTTTAGCAGGGGAAGCAAGTGGGAATGATAATCACTCTCAAAATATTTTATCAGATAATAGTCAAAATACCATCGACTTTTTATCTTCATCAGATAATCAACTAGGACAAGTCACCTCCGTTAATCAACTCAGTGACGTATCCCCCACCGACTGGGCTTACGAAGCCCTCAGAAGTTTGGTAGAGCGTTATGGTTGTATTGTGGGTTATCCCGATCGCACCTTCCGTGGCAACAGAGCCTTAAGCCGTTTTGAATTTGCCGCCGGTTTAAATTCCTGTATGCAATCCATCGAGCGTTTAATCGGCACTGGTGGAGTAGGGGACGAAGACATCGCCGCCCTCAGAAGACTAATTTCCGAATTTGAAACCGAACTCGCCACCCTAGGGGCCAGGGTTGACAACCTTGAAGGGCGAGTGGCATTCCTCGAAGATCATCAATTTTCCACCACCACTAAACTAAGTGGGGAAGTAATTTTTACCCTTGCCAATGGCTTTAATAATAATCGTGACAGTTTCCAAGGTACTGGGGTAGATAGAGATCAAACCATGTTCGCCAATCGTGCGCGTCTCAACTTTGATACTAGCTTTACAGGAAAAGATCGCCTTCGAGTTCGTTTACAATCAGGCAACTTTGAGCGCTTTGGTAATAGTAATATGTTGCGTTTAGGGCATGATGCTAATACTAATAATAGTTTTGAACTTGACACCTTAGCCTATCGTTTCCCTGTGGGTGATTCTATTACCGCCCATATCGGCACCAACGCCCTTAATGTTGACAGCATCTTTAGTGTTCACAATCCTTTCCTAGAAGGTGGCGGTACAGGCTCCCTAACCCGATTCTTACGCCGAGATCCCCTCACCCTAAGAGGTCCTGGGGGAGCTGGGATTGGTGCGAACATTCAACTTAGTGATAACTTAAGATTAAATGCTCTTTATCTTGCAAGTAATGCTAGTGATCCCACAAGGGGCAATGGTTTATTTGATGGTGGATTTAGTACAGGGGCTCAATTAAGCTTTACCCCCTCCCGTAACCTAGCCCTAGCCTTTGCCTATCTTCGTACCTATGAACCTGACGGCTCTGTAAACCTTGCCAGTGGTACCAGTAGCGGTGCAACGGCTAACCCCTTTGGTGGACGTGGTGCTAGTTCTGACCGTTTTGGATTACAAGGAAACTTCCGTATTTCACCTCGGGTGAACCTTAGTGCCTCTGGTAGTTACGTCTCTGCGGACAATTTAAACCGTAGTGGTATTGTAGGTGCGGCCACAGACAGAGACAATGCTGAGTTGTGGACATGGGCTACTAACCTATCTTTCGTAGATGTGGGCAGAGAAGGTGCAGTGCTTTCCATTGGTGGCGGTATGCCCCCTCGCTCTCAGTTTGAAAGGGATACTTCCTATATGGTGGAGTTACAATATCGTTATCCTATTAATCGCAACATAATCATTACCCCCGGATTGTATGCTGTATTTAATCCTAACCATGACAGTCGCAATGATACTGTCTATGTAGGTGCTGTGCGCACTACTTTCCGTTTCTAGTTGTTTACCTAGGCACATTTTCACCCACACCAACGGAGTACAAAATCTTCTGTTAGTGTGGGTTTTGGTTTTTATAAGTTTAGAGTGATTTCCTCTACTTGCCCCAATTCACCGATTTGTTTTGGGGTTTCTTCATTGACACTAATTAATAAACCCCCTGCGTTACCAGCACGGATGGTAAATTCTCTACTAGCAATCCATTCCCTCTCGCTACCTTCGGTTAAAATACCTTCAAATTCGGTATTGCCATCAATTACAACCCTCACCCATGAATCATCTTGGGCTTTAATGTTTACTTTCAATTGCTCTGGATTAGTATCCACCACAGGGATAGTGGGGTTATCCACCGTTTGACCATTGTTAGCTAAATTATCTATTATTGCTTGGTTGTCTTCGGTATTATTCTGGCTATTTTGAGTTTCGGGAATGTCTTGGGTGCTGAAAGGGGTTGGTTGCAACATTTCATTAAGACTTTTTACCGAAAAGAAGAGAAGAGCTATATAAACAATGTATAAGTATTTACTGTTAAAGTTGACCCTAAAATTTAAAGGGTTAATATTTCTATGGTGAATTGATTTATTTTTTTGATTATTATTTTTATCCGTGGGAAAATTCTTAATTTCTTCTTCTATGTTTATATTTAAAAATTCGGAGTATTTTTTAAGTAATTCTTTGATAAATACAGGCTCCGGTAGTTTACTTAAATCACCATTTTCCATCGCCTTTAAAATAGTTTTAGTGATATGAATTTTACTAGAGACAGATTCAATATCCCAACCCAAAGAAAGTCTCTTATTTTGCAACAAGACACTAATTCTATCCAATTCCTCTTGACGAATTTGATTATAATCAACCTCTGGGGGTTGCTTACTGGCAAAAAGTTTCAACATATATGTTTTATCTAGCTCATTCTATCTGAATCTTAATTTTTTGGGTTATGGGCAATTATACTCAATTTTTTCACCTCTGATTCATTTAAAAAACGACATTCTCCTAACCTTAAATTTCCTAAACGAATAAAGGCGATCGCACTTCGGTGTAAGCTAATAACAGGATGCCCAAAAAGTTCGGCAATGCGTCTAATTTGACGATTTCGCCCCTCATGGAGAACGATTTCAATCAGAGTTTTAGAAACAGTCCTTTTTTTTACAACTATTTCAGCAGGTAGAGTTTTTTTCCCTTCCCACATAAAACCATCAGACCATTTTTTGATGAGATTATCAGGCATATCACCCTTAAGCCACACTTGATATGTTTTCGGTAAGTGATAACGGGGATGAGTCAGACTGAGGGTAAAATCACCATCATTAGTGAGAATCAAAGCCCCTGTGGAATCCATGTCTAATCTACCCACAGGATGGATACCTTGTCCTAATTGTAACTCAGGATTTAATAAATCTAAAACAGTTTTTCGTTTTTTAGGATCATCACAACTAGATACAACTCCTTTAGGCTTATTCAGTAAAATATAGATTAATTGAGGCCGGTTTCGCCGACTTAGAGTTTTACCATCTACTTCTATTTTATCTCTATTAGGGTTTGCTTTGTCACCCAAAGTGATTATATTACCATTAACTTTTACCTTCCCTGCCAAAATCATTTTTTCAGCTTCTCGACGGGAAGCAACTCCCCATTCTCTTAATATTTTTTGAACTCTATCAACCATTAATTTGATTATTGAAAAACAATCATATTTAACCACTAATCATCATTACACAAATTAGCTCAATATTAAATTATCAGCATCATATTTTTGGTGGTGGAGAAAGCTATAAAATAAAACGCCCGTGGAAAATTTACAAGTCAATAAAAACTATGCTTTAGTAACTTCTTTATTGTAAACTTTTTATTGGTCAACTTTTACATTGTTATGAATACCGAAAAAAAGTCAGAAATAATATCTCGTTTTCTTGCCCCCGCCGTAAAACTATGGATTCGTAGTCAGGTTGAATCCATAACGCAATTAGATATTATCATTGACGCAGGAGACAAACAAATTCTTTCGGGAAAAATTAATCAAATAAATTTAACGGCAAAAGAAGCTAACTATCAGGGAATTTTTATAAATTATGCTTCTGTTTTCACAGAAAATATTGCGGTTAATTTAGGGGGTATTTTACGGGGAAAACCTTTGAAGTTATTACAACCTATTTTTGTGGCGGGGAATGTAATTACGACTAATGAAGAGTTAAAAAAATCTCTCCAATCCTCTTTATTAATTCAGGGCTTAACGGATATGCTCAAAATTTTGTTAGAAAATGAAGGCATAAAAAATGGAGAAGAAATTATTAGTAAATATCAAATTAACTGGAATGATATTATCATTGATATTCAAAAAATTATTATCAAAGGGGAATTAATTGATACCATAAATAAATCTAGTAGTCTATTAAGTATTATCAGCAATATAGATGTAAAAGATGAACAAAAATTAATGCTAACTAATTTACAAATAGAAGGAATGAAAGAGTTAAATAATATTCCCATTAATGATTTAACCATTGACTTAGGCAATGATGTTTCACTCTCGGAGTTAACGGTTTCCCCACAGGAGTTACACTGTGTCGGTAAAATCAAAGTAGTTAGTTAAGGGTTTGATAGGTATCACCCACCAAACCGTATTTTTTTTAAGCGTTTACTTTATCTAAGCCTCGTACAGCATAATGTTGCTCTGGTACGTTATAACCAGCCTCTCCAAAGGTTTCCTTAATCAATTTGTTGGTATCAAAATAGACTTGCCAATAATGATCACTGTTACAATAGGGGCGTACCGCTAAGACAGGGCCTGCGAAGTTAAATTCTAGGATTGCCACCGTGGGGGCAGGTTCGTCAATCACATTGTCAATGGTGGTTAATTTTTCGGTTAAAAGTGCGATCGCCTCTTGGTGGTTCGTACTATGACTTAATTGAGCCACCAAATCAACACGACGATAAGGATTAGCAGAATAATTTTGAATATTGTCAGCAAAAATTTTATTATTGCCTACGATAGTATTAACGTTATCAGGGGTGTTGATAGTGGTCACAAATAAACCAATTTCCTCCACCGTACCAGTTACTCCCCCAGCACAAATAAAATCACCCACCGCAAAAGGTGTAAATAAAACAAGAAATACTCCCGCCGCAAAATTAGCTAAAAGGCCTCCCCAAGCCGCACCAATGGCGATACCAGCCGCCGCTAGTAGGGCCGCAAAAGATGTAGTTTCGATGCCAAAATAACCTAAAATTGCTACGATCAGGATGATTTTTAAAGCGACAATCAAAAAATTAGTCAAATAAGCAATCAAAGTTATATCGACACTCTGTCTTTTCAACAGGCGAGATAATAACCTAATTCCTTTCTTAATTAACCACTGCCCAATTATCCAGAGTAAAATTGCCCCAACCAACTTAAATCCAAAAGTTGCTAGTTGCTCCCTAACAGTCTGTAAAAAAACGTTTACTCTTTCTACTTGTATTTCATCTACAGGTAGTTGAGCGAACCAAAATTGTGTTGTCATTTTCGATTTTCATGTAAATAGTAATTTATTTATATCATTAGAAATAAAGTCAGAATAGTTAAATTTTATTTCTGATTATTTAGAAATATTTACCTTTATTAAAAATGTATATCATGAAACAAAATAAGTGAAATATCACAAAGTAGTTAGTTAATAAACTCCGATGATTTTGCCCAAATAACCGTCTGATTACTATAAATTACCATCCCCGGTTTAGCCCCCTTGGGTTTATAAACATACTTGGGCTTAGTATAAATTACAGGTACTTGATCGCTTTCCCTTCCTTGACTATAATAAGCGGCTACATTAGCGGCATATTGTAAATCTTTTTTATCAGGAATATCCCCCGCATTTAATCTCAACAAAACATGGGAACCCGGAATTTCTTGGGCATGAAACCATAAATCATAATCGGTGGCAATACGAGATACAAGTAAATCATTTTGGCGGTTATTTCTTCCTACTAATACTTCAAAATTAGAAGGGGTTTTAAAAGTCCGAGGTTGAGATTCTTGATTACTATTTAACTGTCTATATTGGCTATCTTCTATATATTTTTGACTAATTAATTCCCCCTTAATTTCTTCTAAGGTTTCAAAGTCTTCTAGATCATTATTTTCTAATTGTAAAACGTTATTTAAAGTCTGTTGAAGATAATTTATTTCCTCTTCTACTGCTTCTAATAAGGGCTTAACCGCATCTTTTGCTCTTTTTAATTTTTGGTGTTTTTTATAAAGGGCTTGAGCATTTTGGATGGCATTTTTATCGGGTGCTAAGGGTATTTTAATAGGCTCTCCTGTGCTAAAATCATCGAGAATAATCGATTCACTCCCGATAGTCCATTGATGAAGATTTGCCATTAATAAATCAGCTTGGGTACGATAAATATCGGAGTTAGCCGATTGATTCATTTTATCTTTATATTTGTCGGCTTTTACCTGTAATTTTTTAGTAATATTTTTTATTTTTTGTTGCAGTTGTTGTTGTAATTGCTGAAAGTTTTCTTGATTAATTTTTTTTGTATAGTAATCATCAATTATTTTATGCAAATTTTCCTGAGCAATATTTTCTCCATGGGGAGGTAATACGCTATAGCCAGATGGGGTAGTGTGGGGAAAAAAAGTTTTTTGGTGGATTGTGGTTAACCATTGTTGCCATTGTTGATAAAGTCTCTCCCATTCATCGGGGGTTAACTCATGATTTTGAGTAGGTAACTCTATTTTGGCTTGATTTATTAATTCTTTGGCAATGGTGGGGCTTACTCCCCGATAGGATTTTATTAGTTGTTTATCTAGTCTGCCAGGTATAAGGTTAACGGTTTCTTGCCAGTCGGTGAGGGATTCTTCCATTTTGGGGGTGTTACCCGTGAGGGGAGGGGGTAGTTGATAGGCTTGGCTGGTTTCCACGGTGCGCACGCTGGATTTGGCGGAGGTAATTTGCTTGGCAACGGTAATAATTTGTTGTTGGGCGTTGGTAAGGATGACGTTGCTATATTTCCCCATCACTTCTACATAGAGATGATACAAGGGTTTTTCGTTGGGGCGTTGGGCAAATTGGAAGTCAATCACTCTTTCCCATTCACTAACAATATCTACCCCGATTAAAGCATACCCGCTAATGAGGTGACGTAGTTGTTCACTGAAGGTGAAAGTATCTTTTTTGCGAGGGGGAGGATTTCCGATACAAATTCGGGCGGCCTCGGGATGCCATGCAATGGTTAGCCATGATTTTTTTTTCAGACTACGTAAACATAATGAGATTGAAGTGCGATCGCACTGATACACTTGTTCTAAACGGGAAGGTATATATTCGGTATTGAGAGAATGGCAGATTGCCACGAGGGCGGTATAGTCAACGGGTTGCATACTAATTAGGGGTTAGGTGTCAGGGCGAATGAAAAGTAGGATTGATTTGAGTTAATTATCTATTTCTTGCCTTTTGACAGGATTACCACACTCAGACAACTGATAACTCCCCTCTTTTAAACCATGCTTAACTGCTACCCTATCATCAAAAACAAAACATTCCCCTTCCCACAAACTTTCCTCCTCTGGCACTTCCTCCAAATACTTCAAAATACCCCCCTTCAGATGATAAACCTCCTTAAAACCTTTTTTAAGCATTAAAGCCGTTACCTTCTCACAACGAATGCCCCCCGTACAAAATAAAGCCACCTTTTGCTCCTTATTTTTGCTCAAACTGTCATCTATATAATCATTAAACTTCTTAAAAGAATTAATGTGAGGATTTTCTGCCCTTTTAAAAGTACCAATTTCTACCTCATACTCATTACGAGTATCCACCAACCTAACATCAGGTTGAGAAATCAACTCATTCCATTCACGGGGAGATAAATAAGTGCCTACCTTTTCATTAGGATTCGCCTCAGAAATGCCAAAAGTAATAATTTCCTCCTTGATTTTTACCTTCATTCTTTCAAAAGGTACATAATCCATTAGGGAATATTTGACATCAAACTCCTCACCATCACAAACTCTTTTTACCTCCTCCACCACCTTTTCAATATCCCCTCCCATGCCCACAATATTACTATTAATTCCCTCATGGGCGATTAAAATAGTTCCTTTTATTCCTAACCCATTACATAAATTTAATAACTTCCCTTGTAATATCTCAAGCTCATCCAATGGGATAAAGTGATAAAAAGAAGCAAAGGTAAATTTCATATCCTATCTAAATCTCAATATTTCTGAAAATTTTATGACTTAAAACCAGTAAGGTAAATTTGGCAACAGTTACCCAACATAGCTTATCAATTCCCTATAATCATACCACGAAATCAAATGACAATTTTTTACCCTTAAGGCTTAACTAATAAATAAACTCCCACACCAAAACAAATGAAATTAGGAAGCCATGCCGCCATCGTGGGTGAAAGTACATCAATTAAACCAAGGCTACCGATGAAAAAGCTAGTTAGATAGTAACCAAAAACAATTAATATCGTTAAACCAAAACTTGTACCCTTATTGTTTTGACTAAATTTTGTTCCAATGGCAGAGCCAATGATAGCAAAAATGATACAAATAAAAGGAAAAGATATTTTTTGAGCCGTGCGTACACGATACATAAGAATACTTCTTTGGTTGCCCACCTGTTCTAAAATTTCGATATATTCAAGGGATTCACGAATATTCATTTCATAGGGGCTTCTACTTTTTGAAGCTAACTCTAAAGGAGTTTTGGGTAGTGGTATCCTTTTATGTTGGAAAAAATTAGTACTAATTTGCGACAAATTCATTTTAATGTGATAAATTACCCCATTAGAAAAATCCCATTTATCCTCGTTACTATTCCAATTACCCGTTTCCGATACTGTGATAGTTTCTAGCTGATGGTTACTGGTTTCTATCACCGTAATATTTTGCATCTCTTGCCCATCAAATTCTTGGGCATAAAAAAGACTTTTTAATTCTCTTTTTACTTCTCCATCGGGGGTTACTATCTCCTCATATTGAGGATAAAAAATATCTTGTTGTACACTGTATCTACTTACTACTCCAGAGTCTCCTGCAAGAATAGAGGTGGCTAAATAATTAGATGGGGGTATGATTAATTCATTAAAAGCAAAAGTAACGAAAGTAATAACAATACTGAGCGCGATGGTGGGGGCAATAAGGCGATAAATACTGATACCACTACTTTGCAGGGCAATTAATTCACTATCTTTACTCAAACGGCTATAGGTGAGGAGTGACGTTAGTAGCACCGAAAAAGGTAGGGCATAGCCTATATACTCAGGAAATTTGAGTATAAAAACTTGAAGTGCAGAGATAAGCGGTAGGTTAGATTCTATGATTCTGTGGGATAAATCAGATATAGTGGCAATGGCAACTCCCACACAAGAAAACATTGCTACACAGAAAGTAAAGGGAATTATAAACTCCCTCAAAATGTAGCTATCCATTATTGATAGATTAAACCGACGCATTCACAGTAAAATTAATTTTCAAATCAACATATCTTATCAAGATATTGCCATCGTAACACTATCAAACCTTTTCCAATATTAATGACTACCAGCAAAAACACCCAAACTATCCAGAAAAAAGTATATATAATCTTGATAATAGGGTTAATTGTCCGTACGGTTATCGCCCTCTTTCTTCAACCTGGCTACGATGAAGCGTACTATTATCTTTATAGCAGAAATTTAGATTGGAGTTATTTTGATCATCCTCCTTTAGTGGCATTTACTACGGGGATAGGAGTTTGGATAACTGGCATTGTCAATCAATTTACTATTCGTATCGGTACTTTAATACTCCACACGGGTAGTTTGTATTTATTATATTTAACAGGCAAAAAAATGTATAACCAATCTGCTGGTTTTTTTGCCGTTACCATTGCGTCCTTAATTCCCATATTCCAAGTAGCTTTTGGAATTCTTACTTTACCGGATGTACCATTAATCTTTTTTTGGACGTTAACGTTATATGTGGCGAGTGAGGAATTTTTTACTTCTCATGGGGAATATAAACCTTCTTATCGTATTGCCATTATCGGTGTTTTGGTGGGTTTAACTTGTTTGAGTAAATACCATGGCTTTTTGTTGGGTTTGGGATTGGTAGGTTTTTGCCTTAGTAATAAATCCTATCGTCAAGTTTTCTTTTCCCGTTGGCTATTACTATCTTTTGTTTTATTTTTACTCACTCTTTTCCCTGTATTGTATTGGAATTGGCAAAATGACTGGATTTCTTTTGGGTTTCAACTTTCGGGGCGGTTTGAATCTTCTGGAAATATAGAGGTTAATATTCTTAATCTAATTCTCTTTTTTATTGCAGGTATCGGTTATCTATTTCCTAGCTTTAGTATTCCTTTATGGTGGATAACCATACGCTCATTTTTAATTGAAATTTTTAGTCGTCCCCATTATCCTAGTCGGTTACTATTGTGGGTATCTTTTCCGATGGTGGTAGGTTTTACTTTGTTGGGGGGGGTTACTCAAGTTTTACCAACGTGGGCAATGCCCGGTTTTTGGACTTTAACTATAGTTTTTGGGCATTATGTATGTGCTTGGAATCGGGAGTTTCCTCGGAGAATCAAAAATTGGCTAGTCTTTTCAGGGTTTTTTATTTACACCCTAGTAGCGGTTGCTTTATTTCATTTTGCTACGGGGGCGTTACAGAATCCCAGTCCTTTTTTTCCTATAGGTATTGTAGCTCCAGAAAATGATCCTTCTACGGAATTAATTGATGTGGTGCAGTTGGGGGAGGGATTTAATTCATCTCCAGAGTTTCGGGAGGCGTTGAGTAATAGTGATTTTGTTTTTACCAATGCTTATTATTTAGGGGGTTATGTTGCCATGGGGTTAGCACAAAATGAAGATATGATAGCCATGCCGATTACTTGTATTAGTGATGATGTGAGGGGGTTTGAGTTTTGGCAACCTTTGGAGGATTTAATAGGCAAGGATGGTTTATTGGTTACTCTGGAGGTTTTTGGGCAGGATAATGGTTTGATGGATGAGTTGGCGGGATATTTTGATAGTTTTGATTTTATTACGGAGATTCCTTTGCGTAGGGGGGGGGCTGTGGTGGAAACTTTTTATGTTTATCAGGGAAAAAATTTACTGGTTAATAATGATGATGTGAGAAGGGGCAACGGGGGAAATAATTGATGGTTAGGCAAAAAAAATATTTAACTAAAAGGTTAACTCTGGCTATGGGCAAAGCACTTTTTCATGACAACCTAATAGTTAGTATAATGAGTGAGGAAAATGATTGTGGATAAGTTTCAATGGACACAGAAAAACTAACTAAACTAGAGTCTAAATTATACAGCGAAATTCCCCTATTGGGCGATCGCCTTAGACAACAGGCAGTGAAAGAGTTATCGACAATAAAAACTCCTCAGTCCATTGAAATATTAAGCAAGGCTTTAATTTTTAGTGGGGATAAAAATGTTAAAAATGGGGTACTAAATACCCTACGACAAATTAAGTTACAAGATACATCCCTTATCAATGTTGTTTGTCAAACTTGGGCAGATAATCGAGAGGTAGAGTTAACTAAGTTAATTAAGTTAAAGGGGTGGGTTGCTTATAATCCTATCCAATTGAGGGTATTAACGGCGGTATGTTTAGGATGGCAAGGAATATTAGAGGAAGAAAATAAAACTACCGTTGTGGAGATTCTTTTAGAGTTATTAAAGGATAAGGAAGGGGAAATTAGGGGTAGGGCGAGGGAATGGTTAACTTCTTTGAGTGATGAAGATTTACAAGCCCATGTGTGTCGTTTAGCCAGTGAAGAAAATAATCAGGATGCTTTGGACATTGCCATTGAGGTTAATTATAGACCCCTTGAGCCTTCCCAGTCTGCCTTATTTTATTATTTTACTCAACAATGGGAACGTTATCGAGAGATTGATCCAGATTATCATCTTTTAGAAGAAGTTTATTATAATGATGCTTCCGATGAGTTGAGGGCGAGAATTGATAGCCATGGTATGGGTTTAAAACGGATAGAGTGGTTATGGATGTTACTTGGTGGGAAGGAAGGCAGAAGGATAAAAACTATTTCGGCGGATAGGTGGAAAAGGATATTAGAGGTATTGGCTTCCGCTAGAAATTGGGATACCCTCTGGGAGTTGATAACCGTTGTGCCTGTAAGGTGGAGTTTGGAAATTATTAAAACCCTCAAAAATAATCGTTGGTTGCCCAAAGCACCAGAAGAAAAAGGGATGTTTAATGACATACTTAGTCTTGCCGTTAAAATTAAAGGGAAGTCTATTCCCCAAGGGAAGTTGATTCGTTGTGTTTATGACTGGAATCATGGAGATATTATCAGTGCGATCGCCCTTACCTCTGATGATAAAATGTTAATTAGTGCTGGGGGAGAATCCATAAAACTATGGAATACCGACACGGGGGAGGAAATTAATAGCTTCAAAAGACATCTCAAAGGAGTGACTGCCATTGCCCTCAGTAGTGATGACATAACCCTTGCCACTGGTAGCCGAGACAAAACCGTATCCATGTGGCGCATCCCCGAAGGCAATAACCTGACTAATTTCTCTGCCAATAACGCCTCCGTTTGGTCCCTATCCATGACCAGTGATTGTAAAATAATCGCTAGTGCTAGTTATCGAGAAATCCGTCTATGGCAATACCCCTCAGGAAAACTCTACAAAACCCTCACAGGATTTAAAACCGAAGTAGAATGTACCCTAATTACCAAAGATAACAGTCTTTTAATAGCAGGGGGAGGAAAAAATGACCATACCGTAAGGGTGTGGAGTCTTCCCGACGCAGAAAAAAAATATACCCTCACAGGGCATCAAGGCGCCATTACAGCCCTCGCCATTTGCCCCTTTAACGAAACCCTTGCCACCGCCAGTAAAGATGGTACAGTAAAATTATGGTCATTATCCACGGGAGAAAATAAAGCCACCCTCCAAGGACACCATAACACCATCTGGCAATTACAAATTACCCCCGAAGGGCAAAACCTCATCACCGTCAGCGAAGACAAAACCATTAAAATTTGGCAACTAACCACGGGCAATCTCAAAGCTACCCTCGAAGGGCATCAGGAAGCTATCTGGTGTATGGGCATTAGTGAAGATGGAAACCTTCTGGCTACGGGAAGCCGTGATAATACCGTCAGACTCTGGAGTTTACCCGATGGGGCATCCATGGGAATTCTCAAAAGCCATCAAAAACCTATTCGCCATATCAGCATAGGGCGTGCAAGAAGTTTCATCATCACAGGAAGCGACGACAAAACCTTAAAACTATGGAAATGGGATTTACCTCAACTGTGTAACTTGCCAATTTTTACTATCTCCATCCCCCAGCAAAAATCTATCTCAGACATACTTATAAACCAAGAATTGACCCCCGAAGAAGAAAATTGGTTAAAACTAATGGAAGAACTAATTAAGATCAAAAATAAGCGAAAATTAGAAATAGTACCAGAAAAAAATTTGCCCTCCGACACCGATGAGAATAAAATAAATCTTGATGAAAGCACAGAAAAATAGATGTCAATCATACCAGAATTACCTCAAAATCTCGGCTCAAGGCTATTTTTTCAAGGCAGAAAATTTCAATTTGAAGTAAATAAACTACGACTTCCCAATGGTGTAGAAGGAGAATGGGAGTGCATCCGACACCCCGGGGGGGCTTTAGCCGTACCCATTACCCCAGAGGGAAAACTGGTATTAGTGCGTCAATATCGCTTCGCCGTCAAGGGCAGACTATTGGAATTTCCCGCAGGTACCATCGAAAAAGGAGAAAGCCCCCTTTCTACCATTGAAAGGGAAATAGAAGAAGAAACGGGATATAAAGCACATCAGTGGCAAAATCTTGGTAAATTTCCCCTAGCCCCTGGATATTCTGATGAATATATTTATGCTTTTCTTGCTCAAAATTTACAAAAGTTACCCCATCCCCCTAATCAAGATGATGACGAAGATATCGAGGTAGTTTTGATGTCTCCTGATGAGTTGGAAGAAGTTATTTATCGAGGTAGCGAGGTTGATGCTAAATCTGTTACGGCTTACTTTTTAGCTCGTCGTTTTTTTCAAAAATAATTAATTTTAATAATTCTTCTTTGGGAACTTTTTGGGTATAAATTTAGTATTATTTTAGGGGAAAAAACACTATATTATGAAACCACAAGTAATATTTTTAGATGCGGTAGGCACTCTTTTTGGGATAAAAAATAATGTCGGTTGGGCTTATGTTGAAATCTCTCAAAAATATGGTGTTGACTATGATAGGGAGTTGGTAAATCAAGCCTTTTATGACTGTTTTAAAAATTCCTCTCCCCTTTCTTTTAACACTCAAGAAGAATCTCTAGTAAAATCCTTAGAGTTTGATTGGTGGAAAGAAATTGCTAAAAATACGTTTGAATCTTTAAATTTATTAGATAATTTTACTAATTTTGATGATTTTTTTGTGGAGTTATATCAACATTTTAGTACCGATGAACCTTGGTATATTTATGATGAGGTAATTCCTTGTTTAAATTTATGGCAAAAAGAAGGTATTGACCTTGCGATTATTTCTAATTTTGATACCCGTATTTTTTCTGTTTTAGAAAGTCTTAATTTGCGTCAATATTTTTCTAGTATTACTATCTCATCTTTGTCAGGAGTGGCGAAACCTCATCCAGATATTTTTATTAAGGCTCTTAATGATTGTAATTGCTCCCCTGAAAATGCTTGGTACATTGGGGATAGTAAAAAAGAAGATTATTGGGGGGCGAAAGGAGTTGGCATGAGGGCTTTTTGGCTATCGAGATGATGGAAGAAACATAAGTTACAAATTATAACGATTGTAAAGTTTTGTAAAGACAATCAGGGAAAAATATAAAAAGTAGGTCAACTTTCTGGAAATAGATCTTAAGCTAGGATCACAGAGTACAGTTATCAATTGCCTTGTTTAGTATGACGGAATCTATTTTATATACATCAATTCCCCGATCTGCACAACCTAGCAAACCGATAAAATGGGTGTTATGGTTAGTGTGGAAAATGGCGATCGCAACTTTGCTTTTAATGGCCATTGGAGTAGCTACTAGGGTGATGAATGCGGGGTTAGCCTGTCCCGATTGGCCCTTGTGTTATGGTCAGGTAGTACCCACCAAACAGATGAATTTACAGGTGTTTCTCGAGTGGTTTCACCGCCTTGACGCTTCATTTATTGGGCTAAGTGCGATCGCCCTTACAGGATTATCATGGTGGAAAAAATCAGCGCTACCCTGTTGGCTACCATGGGCATCTAGCCTAGCACTGGGTTTAATCGTATTCCAAGGAATTTTAGGGGGATTAACCGTCACTCAACTACTCAGATTTGACATTGTCACCGCCCATCTAGGCACAGCCCTATTATTTTTTGCCACCCTAGTATTTATCGGCAGTAAAATCAGCCCCTATCAAGGTACAGCCACCGTCGGCAATCTTAAACTTATTAGTATTATCGCCACCATCCTCGTCTATATCCAATGTATTTTAGGGGGTTTGGTAGCTAGTCAGTGGGCAGCCCATCAATGTCTCGCAGGAGGGCAACTCTGTTTTGTAATGAATAGTCACATTATTGGCATATTTCCTCCCACCATTGCCACTCTCTTACTGGTTATTTTTTCTTGGCGTACTCCTGCCTTGGCAGTAAAACTAAGAAACCTTGCCAAAATTATTTCCCTATTGCTAGGGAGTCAAATTCTTTTGGGTATGGGTACTTTTTACTTTCATCTACAAATAGAGCCCTTAACCATCGCTCATCATACCATTGGAGCAGCTTTATTTGGAAGTTTAGTATCTTTTAGTGTTTTTGCCAGTAGAGACTCGGAAGTAAGTTATCAATAGATAAACTATCAAACTTCATTTTATATTGCTTATTTGCTGTGTTTGATAGGTTTCCTGTGCCAAATTTTCAGTATCAAAAGTATTCATAGTAAATCATTGTTACTAAATACAAAAAAAAGCAATTTTTACCATTAATTAACCATCGATTCACCATAAAAATTATAATGATTGGAACAAGTTTAACCCCCCGCAACGAAAATTTTAGGGAAGTAATTAAAAGTTATTATCTACTAACAAAACCAAGGATTATTCCTTTACTCCTAATCACTACCGCCGCTTCAATGTTTATCGCTTCCGATGGAAATATTGACCCCATTTTACTAATGATTACCCTCCTAGGAGGTACTTTAGCCGCCGCCTCGGCTCAAACCTTTAACTGCGTATATGATCAAGATATTGATTATGAAATGAAACGCACCCGTAAACGTCCGATTCCGTCAGGAAAAGTTCATCCTACCCATGCCACTATATTCGGAATTTTACTCGGTATCTCATCCTTTACTCTCCTTGCCCTTTGGGTAAATCTTCTTTCTGCCTTACTAGCCGTATCGGGTATCGTGTTTTATATGCTCATTTATACCCATTGGCTAAAACGTCATTCTACCCAAAATATTGTTATTGGCGGTGCCGCTGGGGCTATTCCTCCCCTTGTGGGCTGGGCTGCGGTGACGGGGGATTTGAGTTGGAGTGCATGGGCAATTTTTACCCTTATCTTTTTGTGGACTCCTCCCCATTTTTGGGCTTTGGCTTTAATGATTAGTGATGATTATGCGGAGGTGAATGTGCCTATGTTGCCTGTGGTGGAAGGGGCAGAGCCTACGGTTAAACAAATTTGGGTATATACTATTATCACGGTGGTATTTAGTTTTGTTCTAATTTATCCTCTACATACCTCTGGATTAGTATATCTTATAAGTGCGATCGCCCTAGGCGGTTTTTTCATCGCCAAAGCATGGGAATTACAACAAAAACCAGAAGACAAAGATAGGGCAAAATCCATGTTTAAATATTCTATTCTTTATATGATGTTACTATGCACTGGCATGGTAGTTGATAGTTTAGTTTGATAAAAAAACTTAAAAGCAGGGGGATTAAACCCCTTGTAATAAAGATAGAAAAAAATGCAGTTAAACTATAAAAATAACTTAGTATTCAAGATATTGTAACCATTTCCTATTGTCTATTCCCCATTGCCTACCCCAAGTAAAAGTCATATCGAAAACCAGCAATACCTATAAATCATCTTTGTCTGTAGAGGCTTTTTTAAACCTTTCTTTTGCCTCTTGAAAAGCATTGCGCATCACCTTTTTAATCTTATCAGGATCAGGTTTTTTACCCCCCACCAAGTCCCCAAAATAAGCACAAGCCCCTTCTCCTAAACCCCAAGTATAGGCTGCTGCCCATGAAGCTGCCACAACACTTCCAAATCCGGGGATAAACTTGATTAACTCCCTTCCCACCGCTTGGGCTAAGAATCCCCCTGCGATCGCACTTACAATACCCCCAGCCTGAGAAACACTAATATTTTGACCATACAATTTACCCAAAAGCCCCACCATAGAAACCTCTAGGGCAGTCAACACAGGCATGGTAGCAAAGGGTAAAGGCACCGCTGCCACCGTACCAGCCATGACAGAAAAAGAAAGAATATAACGTCTTGCAACTTCCTTATAAATATTACCCAATTCCGAACCCGCCTTTTCATCCAACAATTGATAAATAGTCTTTGATTCTGCTTCAGGCAAAAGTTGAGCCAAATTATCCACCATGGTATCTAAACCATAAAAAACAGGATTATAGCCATCATCTTCTAGGGTAAAATCAATTAATACTGCCCGATCATATAAACCTAAAAAACTATTTTTAATCTCATTAAAAGCCCTTTCAATATCAGGTAAATTAGGAGGATAAGGGGGATGATTTTCCATGTCCATGGGATACAATTCATGGGTTGAAGTTACCACCAATAAACAAGGAATTTGAGGATATTTTTTGCGTAAATTTAAAGCCACCTCCTTAAGGCTGTCCGTAGCAAAATCATTGATTTTCACCGTCAAAATAATAATTCTCGCCTTGCCCGTCTCCTTATCTAACTCTTGGCTTAACTCATCAATAATTGCCTCCGTATTTTTTTCCACATCCCCCAAGCCCACGGTATCCGTAAAAATCAACAGGGGTAAATCTTCCGATGGATAAGCGTATCTCTCTGTATATTGAGTATGGGGACGAAAACCTTGCCCCACAATCTCTGCCCCTACCCCCGTTAATCCTCTTACAATAGAGCTTTTTCCCGCTTGGGGTTTTCCTATTAAAACGGCTTCAGTGGTGGGAAGTTGCGATCGCACTGATTCCAAAATGTCAGCAACCTGTTTTTCATCAACACGGAATAGGTTAACCGTCTGATTAGCGATACGTCTTATGGGTGGAAATTTCATCAATTATTTGTGATTAATTATCAATTATTCAAACCGTTAACTGTGATATAATTATTATGTAAGTATAAGTAAAATTACACAAAAAGCGGAACAATAGACAAAAAAAGCCATATAGCACCATTGTAGAAAAAAGAAAAATAAACTTTTTCCCTAAAAGTAATTGCTTTAAGCACCCTAAAAGATTATCATGTTACCAAAATCATCAAATCCTCTTCATCCCCTAACACCTATTACTAGAAGTTATACTCGCCACCGTCACCACTGACAAACAAAAACTTCTACCTCCACACCCCTCAATCAACTATCGGGAGATAAACAACATGATTTCGATGAGTATACCCCTTCACACTGGAAAATGGCAAACCGTAAGTTTTCCTTCAACCCTTTATCTTTGTCCTGTCTTAGATCTATTATTGACAAAGATACCCAAAGAGTTACACCCAGAAATTAGATTAGGACTACAAGAAGCCCTCGTTAATGCCGCTAAACATGGCAATGGTTTAGATCCTAGTAAGCCCGTTATCGTCAAATTTGCCTATAAAAAAGGGGAATACTCATGGTTAATTTGTAATCAGGGTACTGGTTTTTGCGAGTGTGAATGTTATCCTAAAACCGACAAATTTCCCCCCGATGAAGCGGAAAATGGTCGAGGTTTATGTATGTTACACCACATTTTTGACCGAGTTTTATGGAATAAACAAGGTACTCAGGTAACACTTTGTAAACAAGTACAACACCATTTTTTTCCCCGCAAAGCCATCACAGCTTGTTAGGGGATTTTTTTTATTAATGATTTCCGTGGCTAGGGCAAGGTAAAGGATTAATGGTTTTATTTAGCCATCCTTGGGCTTGATTAACTCTTTCTAGGGCTTCTTCTGGTTCATTGTTTAAAAGGAAAACAAGACTGGAGGCAAGTTGTTGCCCTGCTTGGGCTTTACGGTTATTTTTTTGTTTGTGCCAATCATAGGAGCTAATGGTCATTTTTTCGGCTAACAGTTGAGCTAATTCGAGGGTAGTTAGTTCCGCAATAGTTTTTGTTTCTGATGAGATACTCATGTTGTACAATTTAATGGATTGTTTACTTTTTATTTTAGAATGTCTGAGCGTCAAAACTCCTCCCCCGATCATGATGATTTCGATTTAGGTGGTGCTATTTTTGAGTTAGAAAGTGCGATCGCACAGCTAAAAGAGCGTTACAATCAGGTAGAAAAAGACCAAACCCGTCAGAAAGAATTAGAAGAAGAAAAGCAAGAATTAGAAAAACAACTGAAAAGAAATTCTCGAGAGTCCATCAAAACAGAAATAAACCTTATCAATCAAGAATTAGAAGAAATCGAAGTAAGGTTAGAAAGTCAACTATTTAAATGGAGTAGCCTAAACGAACCATTCTGGCAAATCGTTAGGTTTGGAGGCTTCGGTATTATTATCGGCTGGATACTCAAAAGTTTCAGTAACTAGCCCCTATTCTGTACTCTCGGTAAAGATATGTAACTACCAAAAAACAGAAGTGATATAATGATTGCCAAAGACAACAATATAGTTAAAGGGCGAACGATGGGACTTGAACCCACGAATGGCGGAATCACAATCCGCTGCCTTAACCACTTGGCTACGCTCGCCATTACGATTATTAATTATAGCATAAAAATATTAAAATAGTCTAGGTAATCTGCCATTTTTTTTTATGAATCCTCTTGCACCATCAAAAAGTCTGCCCCTATCCACCATTGCCATCCTCAGCGGAAGCATTTTAGCTATTTTTGGGGGTATCTTAATGTTTACTAACCCCAATCAAAAACAATACGAACAATTTGCCGAAGAAAAACTATCTATTTATGCGAAAGAAAGTCTTTGTCAAGCAGGAGCCCCCGGACTAGATCAAGTAATCAAGAGCCAAGTATGCCATATGATGGTGGAAGCTGGACGGGGTCAAATTCCGAGGGTAGTTAGGGAAACAACCCAAAGAAAAGACTATATGGTATTGAGCATTTATGAAACAAACCTCTATCTCTATAGATTTAGGATTATTGGTATATTCAACAATTTTTATGTCCTAGACGTGAATCAGTTGTATGATCAAAATCAATAATCGATCCTGCTTAATTTTTGAGAATCAGCCATGACAGAAATCACTAATCAAGATCAAAAAGCCCAAGAAGCAGAATACACCCGCAACCCTCCTTGGGGTACTGTCACTCTGTTGGAAGAGGGCCCGTACTATCGTATTAATCGTATTACAGTAAAGCCCAGTAATCATATTAGTACCCAAATGCACTATCATCGCAGTGAGCATTGGGTAGTGGTGGCAGGGACTGCTAAGGTCATTTTTAATGGGGAAGAAAAGTTATTACTACCAAAACAGTCCACCTATGTACCCATGGGTATCCGTCACAGGGTGGAAAATCCGGGGGTTGTGCCTTTGGTGATGATTGAAATTCAAAATGGGGAATATTTGGGAGATGATGATATTATTCGTTTTGAAGATGCTGAGGGAAATTGATCCTTAACAATGAATCCTTGACTTGTTGCCAATGAAATATCTGGGTATTTAAAACTCTTAAGCCTGATGAGAATTTTTGTTAACTTTTCTTAATTATTTTAAACAAATTTTTTTTTTGATCGCATAATCGAGGTAATGACAAATATACGATAGGTTAGGAGACTCATGCCTAAGACCAAAACTGTTTACATTTGTAGTGCCTGTGGGGCTGAATCTATCCAGTGGTTTGGGAAATGTCCTAATTGCGATACATACGGGACTTTGGAGGAACAAATTATCAATCCTGTCACCAATGGGGGAACAAGTTTTAGTCGGGCTGGTTGGCAGTCTCAAACCCGTGAATTTCATACGGGTAATGCGGAAGCAAAACCGAGGGCTTCGGTAAAGTTTTCTGATATTACGGAAGAGGAGCAACCGCGCATTGAGTCGGGTTATCAGGAATTAGATCGGGTATTGGGGGGCGGAATTGTACCGGGTTCTTTGGTTTTGATTGGGGGTGATCCAGGTATTGGGAAATCTACGTTATTGTTACAAACAGCCAATCAGTTATCTTTGCGTCTTCCTCGCATTCTTTATGTATCGGCGGAGGAGTCGGGGCAACAAATTAAGTTACGGGCAACTCGCTTACATGTAGGCGCCCAGGAGGCGTTGCAAGTAGAAGAGCAGAATAATCATAATGGTAATGGAAAAAAGCCCAAGAAGAAGGAAGATTCTGAACAAAAAGGGGCTGTTAGTTTGGCTTCGTCTCCTAATCTTTATGTGATGCCTGAGACGGATTTGGAGGAAATTTTAAAGGAGTTGGAATCGTTAAAACCCCAAGTGGCAATCATTGATAGTATTCAAACCCTCCATTATTCCAATATTAATTCTGCCCCCGGTTCGGTTTCTCAGGTGAGGGAGTGTACTTCGGCACTGATGCAGGTGGCAAAACGGGAAAGTATTACTTTATTTATTGTCGGTCATGTTACTAAGGAAGGGGCGATCGCAGGGCCTCGGGTATTAGAACATTTGGTGGATACGGTATTATATTTTGAGGGCGATCGCTACGCATCCCATCGTCTGTTAAGATCAGTAAAAAATAGATTTGGGGCTACCCATGAGATCGGCATTTTTGAAATGGTGGATCACGGTTTGGTGGAGGTTTTAAACCCTTCGGAGTTGTTTATGAGTAGTCGGGATGAACTTGCCCCCGGCACTGCCACCATCGTATCTTCTGAGGGTACCCGCTCCATTGTGGTGGAGTTACAAGCCCTCGTAAGCCCCACTAGCTATACATCCCCTCGACGCTCTACCACGGGGGTAGATTATAACCGTTTACAACAAATTTTGGCGGTATTAGAAAAAAGGGTAGGCATTCCCCTTTCCAAACTAGATGCCTATGTGGCTTCGGCGGGGGGCTTGGGGGTAGAAGAACCTGCGGCGGATTTAGGCATGGCGATCGCCATTGTGGCCAGTTTTCGGGATCGTATAGTTGATCCTCGCACCGTACTCATCGGCGAAATCGGTTTGGGGGGACAGGTGCGCCTAGTATCTCAGATGGAGTTACGTCTCAAAGAAGCCGCTAAATTAGGGTTTAAAAGGGCGATCGTTCCCAAAGGACAAACTTACCCCAGTGATCTTGGTTTAGATATTATCAGTGTAAATAGGGTCATAGATGCGATCGTGGTTGCCATCCCCAATAATCAAAACTCAGAAGAAGAGGAACAGGAAGAAAACATATAGGGTGGGCAAAGCCCACCAAAACGGACAATAAACTAACGGTGCATAGCCTTAGCCAACTCCGCCGCTACCTCAGGACGAGAAAATTGAGGAGGGGGTAACTCACCACGTCTCAACATCTCCCTTACCTTAGTACCCGAAAGGTGTACCCTTTCCTCAGGACTAGAAGGACTGGTTTTAGAAGTCGCCATCTGCTCCGTACGCTTACAATAAAAAGCATGTTCAAACTTCATGGGTGTAATACCCAACTCCGCAGGTTCAAACTCATCAAAAATTAACTGAGCATCATAGGTGCCATAATAATCCCCAACCCCCGCATGGTCACGTCCCACAATAAAATGAGTACAACCATAATTCTTACGAATCAAAGCATGAAAAATCGCTTCCCGAGGACCTGCATAACGCATCGCCGAAGGATTAATAGCAAGAATCACCCTGTTTTGAGGGAAATATCTATCCATCATAATTTCATAACAACGCATCCTCACATCCGCAGGTACATCATCGCTCTTCGTAGCCCCCACCAAAGGATGGAGAAATAAACCATCAACGGTTTCTAATGCACACTTTTGGATATATTCATGGGCGCGGTGAATAGGGTTACGGGTTTGAAAGCCCACCACAGTTTTCCAGCCCCTTTCCACAAACAACTTACGAGACTGGGCAGGATCAATTTGATATTTAGGGAAAAGAGGGTGATCATCCCTTTCCAATAACCAAATAGGTCCAGCAAGGTTAACTTCCCCTTGCTCATAAACAACCTTTACCCCAGGGTGTTTATCCTCATCGGTACCATAAACTTTAACAGCCTCATGGGTCTTGTTATAACGATATTTTTGAGTAAGTTCTAATACCCCTACAAATCTACCACTAGGATCATCTAAACGTACCCAGCTACCCTCTTTTAAAGGCTCTGCCACCTCTTGGGTTACAGATAAAGTAACCGGTACAGACCAAGGTAAACCATTCACAAGACGCATATTATCAACTACACTCTCGTAGTCATCCTGTGCCATAAACCCTTGTAGAGGACTAAAACCACCGATGGCAATCATTACCAAATCAGATGTTGCCCTTTCATCTAGTTGAACCCGAGGAAGTTTATCTCCCTGAGCCATAAACTCGTCTCTTTCGGCCGTCGTTGCCAATCTATTTATTAATTTACCACCATGGGCGCTGATGGTTTCTTCAATTTTAGTCATAGAATTTTTATAAAAATTTAGCCACGTTTTATCCTATCAAGCAATGAGCATTTTGGGTGAACTACCATGACTCCACCCACCAATAAACTCTGCCCTTCAACTTTTGTACAAATTTTTCTAAGGAGGAATAGTTGACCCAAAAGTAAAAAATCAAGTAAAATGCAGAAATCCTAAACTCTTAAAGAAAAAACTATTCTTTAATCAATACTCCATGGAGACGCAAGAATTTGCCGAGCTTTTTCCCCTTTTTCATAACCTCAGTGATGAAACCTTAGAGTCGGTGATAAAACTACTAGAGCCGAAAAACTGTGAAAGAGGAGAAACTATAATTTCCCAAAATGATTGGGGTAGTTGTTTTTATCTAATCGCTTCAGGATGGGTAAAAGTACAGCGTTTTTATGGAGGACTGCCTATTACCATTGAAATTATCGGTAAAGGGGGATTTGTGGGGGAGGTAGGTATTCTCAGTAGTGGGGACTTTAATAGTCAGGTAATTAGTATTTCTGATGTGGAAATGTTTACTATTTCTGCCCAAAGGTTTATCCAAGTATTATTTCGAGATGCTCAAATACAAAATCGCCTCCTAAAATCTATGGTTAATAAGGTGATAGAGGCTCAAGAGTATTACCGTTTTCATCAACAAACTAGCAAGGTAAGACTAGTAACTATTCTCATTTCTTTGGCGGATAAGTATGGTAAACCCATGGAAAATGGATTTGAGATTTATAATTTTCACCTCCAAGATTTAGCTGATTTAGCTTTATTGTCCCTTGAGGAATGTATTCAAAATATGAGTAAGTTAGAGCATAAAAAATTGGTTAATATTGATAATAATTTTAATATTATGTTCCTTACCAATATCAAACAACTTCATCATATTATTGGACAGTTGGGCAATGAATAGTATTATTTTGCTCAACGAGGTAATAATTACCCAGTAATTCATACTTTATTCAAAATATTTTTTAATCCCTATTTAAAGAGATATATTTTTTAGAAAAAATGCTGTTTTTTCTGTTGCATATTTCTTTCCAAAAATAAGAGGATCATAATACCAATAAAAACACTGCCAGAGGAAAATAACCAAAAATTATGTGCATAACTTTCTCCTTTGTCTAATACATAACCTCCCAATGGTGGCCCAATTAGATTACCAATAGCCCAACACTGAGAGTTAATGGCAAAATAGATTCCTCGTAATGAAGGAGGGGCAAGTTTTACTATAAATCCTGAAGCAGGGGGATTGTAGGTAGCAAGGGCGATCGCACTTACCAATACAGCTAAAATAGCAGTAAAAAAAGCATATTGTGTCAAATTACCAGCCAACCAAATGAGAATAAAAGCCACCGCCCAAAAAAGGAAAGACAAAATTAAGCCCTGAATGTGAGTCAGACGATTAAGAATTTTAACAATAGGCAATTGAAACAAAGCAGCAAAAGCAATATGTAAACTAAATAAACCACTGATACGAGTAATGGAAAAATTATCAGGATTAACCGCAAAATTAGTAAAGTAGAGAGGTAAAGTGGACTGTAACTGCATGATATAAGTTGTAAAAATCACATTTACCACACAAAAAATCCAAAGATTATAATCCCTTAAAGTTTGTCCCCACCCCTGCCAAAAAGATTGACTGACCTTTTCCTTATCTCCCGATTCTTTAATCGCCCAAAAAATTACCCCATAAAACACCACAAAAGAAATACCATCAATGACAAATAACAATCGATAACTACCCGTCAAAGCAATTAAGCCTCCGCCGATAGCCACCCCAAAACCTAAACCCACACTATCTCCTAAACGATTAAGAGCAAAAGCAAAATTTCTTTGTTCAGAAGTAGTCAAATCCGCTATCATTGCCTCCGCAGGAGGCCAATAAAAACCAATACCCAACCCCATCAATAAATTGCCCACCAATAAAGATGAATAGCTAGAAGCAGACGCAAGAAAAATATCCGCAAAAGCAGATATAAAAGCTGATAATAACAGAGTTTTTTTTCGACCCCAACTAGGGGAATCGCTCCAACTCCCCCCCAAAAAACGTCCTACAATGCCCGATATAGAAGCACTGCCGAGGGCAACACCCACCGATGTAGGGGAAAATCCCAATTGATTAACAAAGAAAAGGGGGGCATAAAATAGAGTAAAACCAGTACCAAATTGTAATAGCGTCCTACCCCCTGCGAGTATCCATACCTGTCTATCTAGGGCAGTTTTATCTGTCATTACGATGTTTAAAAATTAAGATGGGCTATCCTCCAGATGCTTTTTGAGATAAATTAATCACGATTATCTAGCGCCAAGATTTATTCTCTAAATCTCGAATTTGACGCTCAAGACGATCAATTCTTCCCCTTAATTCATCCATTTCAGACTGCCTAGGTACTCCTAAATCTTGCAACATATTACGTAATTGACGCTCCATTTGAGTTTGAAAATTACCCGACTCAGATTGCATCTGCTGCATTAAATCATCCACAATGCCCTTAGCTTGATCAGAGTTTATCTTACCATCCTTAACCCATTGATCACTTACTTCCCTAATTTTTTCCGCCGCCATAGAAGTAGTGCCGACACCAATCATTAGTAGTTGTTTTAACCAATCGTTATTATCCATAATCTTAATTAGAGTAGAATTTAATTTTGTTATTCTTTAATTATTACATTTACCTAGAAAAGAATTAGAAATTTAATACCTCTGGTTTGATGGATATATCAGAGTAAAAACTAAGTTATGATAAAGAATTAGATTAATCACCTCAGTTTTGCAGATAGATAGAAACATAAAATGACCATTAAAACCCCCGTAGAATTTCAAGACGAATTTGATGTAATCATTATTGGTGGTGGACATTCTGGCTGTGAAAGCGCCCTTGCTAGTGCGAGGTTAGGATGTCGTACCCTCATGTTAACCCTCAACCTTGATAAAATTGCGTGGCAACCTTGTAATCCTGCGGTGGGTGGCCCTGCCAAATCTCAACTCACCCACGAAATTGACGCACTGGGGGGAGAAATAGGCAAAATGGCCGATAGAACATATCTACAAAAAAGAGTATTAAATAACTCCCGTGGTCCTGCGGTGTGGGCATTACGGGCCCAAACGGACAAGCGTGAATATGCCGCAGTGATGAAAAACATTGTGGAAAACGAACCCAATTTGTCTATCCGTGAGGGCATGGTGACGGATTTGGTATTGGGAAAAAATGATGAAATCATCGGAGTACAAACCTACTTTGGTACTTGTTTCAAAACTAAGGCGGTGGTTTTAACTACGGGGACTTTTTTGGATGGAAAAATCTGGATTGGTGGTAAATCGATGTCCGCAGGAAGGGCTGGGGAATTCGCCGCCATTGGCTTAACGGAAACTCTCAATGATTTAGGATTTGAAACAGGAAGATTAAAAACGGGTACCCCTGCGAGGGTAGATAAGCGCACCGTTGACTATACAAAAATGGAAGTGCAACCCCCCGATGAAGAAATTCGCTGGTTTAGTTTTGACCCTGAAGTGTGGGTCGAAAGGGAACAAATGAACTGCTATCTTACCCGTACTACCACTAAAACCCATCAATTAATTAAGGATAATCTCCATTTATCTCCTATCTATGGCGGTTTTATCGACTCCAAAGGGCCCCGTTATTGTCCAAGTATTGAGGATAAGATTGTTCGTTTTGCAGATAAGGATAGCCATCAAATTTTTATTGAGCCCGAGGGCAGAGATATTCCTGAGTTATATATTCAGGGGTTTTCTACGGGGTTGCCTGAAAATTTACAATTACAAATGTTGCACACTTTACCGGGGTTGGAAAATTGTGTGATGTTGCGCCCTGCCTATGCGGTGGAATATGACTTTTTACCCGCTACTCAGTGTTATCCCACTTTGATGACGAAGAAGATTGAGGGTTTATTTTCCGCAGGACAGATTAATGGTACAACGGGCTATGAGGAGGCTGCCGCCCAAGGAATTGTGGCGGGAATTAATGCTGCTCGTTTTTCTCAGGGTAAGGAGATGATTGTATTTCCCCGTGAGCAAAGTTATCTTGGTACTTTGATTGATGATTTATGTACGAAAGATTTGCGTGAGCCTTATCGGATGTTGACTTCTCGCTCGGAATATCGTTTAATTTTAAGGTCTGATAATGCAGATCAACGGATGACTCCTTTAGGTCGTGAAATAGGGTTAATTGGCGATCGCCGTTGGCAACTATACCAAGAAAAACAAAAAAATATCATCGCCGAACAAGAAAGATTATACGAAACCAGAATTAAAGAAAGGGATGAAGTTGCCCTAAAAATTGTAGAGGATACCGAGCAAAAAATAAAAGGTTCAATTACCCTCGCCGATTTGCTACGCCGTCCCAAGTTTCATTATGAAGATTTAGAAAGATATGATTTACATAATCCTAAATTGAATAAAGCTGAAAAAGAAGGCGCAGAAATTGAAATAAAATATTCGGGATATATTCAGAGACAACAAAAACAAATCGACCAAGTAGCCCGTCATAGTAATCGTAAATTACATGAGAGTTTAGACTACATGAAAATTGAAACCTTGTCTATGGAAGCAAGGGAAAAACTAACAAAAGTCAGACCTTTAACCATTGGACAGGCTACCCGCATCGGGGGGGTAAATCCAGCCGATGTTAACGCCTTACTGGTTTACTTAGAGATGCAAATTAGATAACATTTATGGGTGGGCAATGCCCACCACCAGATATATTAAGATAGTTGGTATTTTCCATCAGCTTCAGGAGCATCTACACGGGGTAAACCCATACTATAATTAAGCACCCTTGCATCAAGGTTATAGCTAATTTCCCCTTTAGTTAACAAATCACGAATTAAATGCTCTAAATCAGAGCCAATACGACGAAGATTATAATCCGTTAAATCTTCACCACTATAACTTTCTACCAGATCATCAAATTTACGATATACCTTTTGTAAAGTAACCTCATCCCAGTTAAACTCATTATCAGGATCAACATCCAAAGTCAAAACATTATTAGAAGGTACAAGCTCATTGTTTTGGACTTCCGCAGAATAAATTCTAATATGTCTAGTGGTAGCTTTAGTTAGCATAATATTAATTATTACAGGTTATTGAGTATTAATTTTAATGGATTCCTTTCATTATCCATTGTCGATTGTTGATTGTTAATTGTCAATTTAGCTAAGATTATCTTTTTTTCGCCTTCCAAGTGCCACCGTAACGATAAAGAGGATTATTTTTTGATACCTTTTGCCAACAATCTGGACACACTTGATACCACTTACCACTACCATCCCATTGAATGCGATAACGAATTTCGACAACCCGATGGCATTTTTCACAGGGTTTTCCTTTTAGAGCCATAGTCACACCTTAGCCAAGCCTATTTAAACTTAGAGTATAAACCAAAACCAATCTTTTCAACACCATAGTATTGTCAAATAAACTATCATGAATCAATTACTCATCCATAAAATAAAGTTTTATTGCAAAAGGTAAAGAATAAATTGCCAAAATCGGCAACTTCAGTAATGATCAATAGTGTTTAAAAGCATTTATACTAATCCGTTCTCAAATTTTATAAACAAAAAATGAATATTGTAGTAGTTGGTCTTTCCCACAAGACAGCCGCCGTTGAAATAAGAGAAAAATTGAGTATTCCAGAGGCAAAAATTGAGGAGTCCATACAACACCTACTCAGTTACCCTCACATCGAGGAAGTAGCCATCATCAGTACCTGTAACCGCATGGAAATCTATGCAACGGTACTAGAAACAGAGCAAGGAGTAAAAGAAATAACTCAATTTCTCGCCGAGATTGGACACATTTCCCTCCCCCAATTACGCCGTCACCTATTCATTTTGTTACACCAAGATGCCATACGTCACCTCATGCGAGTATCCGCAGGTTTAGAAAGCCTTGTACTCGGAGAAGGACAAATTTTAGCCCAAGTTAAAACCACCCACAAACTCGCCAATAAATATAAAGGCATGGGCAGACTCCTCGATAGACTATTTAAACAAGCCATCAGCGCAGGCAAAAGGGTGCGCACCGAAACCAATATCGGTACTGGGGCTGTTTCCATTAGTTCTGCCGCCGTGGAATTAGTGGATACCAAAGTTGATAATTTATCGGATTTTAAAATTACTATTATCGGGGCTGGTAAAATGTCTCGCCTTTTAGTACAACATCTCGCCTCAAAAGGTGTAAATGCCATTAGTATCGTCAATCGCTCTACCCATCGAGCCAAGGAATTAGCACAAAAGTTTCCTCAAGTAGATTTAGCTATTCACAACCTAGATGAAATGATGGCGGTGATAGAGACTTCTGATTTAGTTTTTACTAGCACAGGAGCGACGGAACCTATCTTAACTAAAGAGAATTTATCTCCCCTTAATGTGAATAATTCTTTGATGTTGGTAGATATTTCTGTGCCTCTCAATGTAGCTGGTGATGTGGAAGAATTAGATTTCGTTAAATCCTATAATGTGGATGATTTAAAAGCCGTTGTAGCTCAAAACCATGCCTCCCGTAGAGAAATGGCAAGGGAAGCCGAAGCATTATTAGAAGAAGAAATAGAATCTTTTGAACTATGGTGGCAATCTTTGGAAACTGTTCCTACCATTAGTTGTTTACGTACCAAAATTGAAGGTATCAGAGAGCAGGAATTAGAAAAAGCTCTTTCTCGTTTGGGCAGTGAGTTTGGGGAAAAACATCAGGAGGTAATTGAAGCTCTTACCAGAGGTATTGTCAACAAAATTCTCCATGATCCTATGGTACAGTTAAGGGCGCAACAGGACATAGAAGCCAGACGCAAGGCTTTACATACCCTACAAACTCTGTTTAACCTCGAGATTTCTGAACAGTTTGGCTGATGGAAGAATTAATGGTGGGCAATGCCCACCCCACAAGAGTTATACTTTTGTTGCTCTGTTTGCTCCCATATTTTCCCCTTCCCGTAAACGTTTACCACGCCAGAATAGTCTTAGGGGAGTTCCTTTAAAGCCTAATTGCTGACGGAATTGTTTTTCCATATAACGGCGGTAGCCATCATCTAAACGTTTAGGATCGTTAACAAATAAGGCAATGCTAGGGGGCCTGGATGTTACTTGAGTACCATAGTAGATCCTACCCTGTTTTCCTTGGCGGCTGGTGGGGGGAGAGTGCCATTTAACGGCTTCCTCGATGACTTCATTAATGACGGAGGTACTAACCCTCTTACGATGTCCTTCGGCTGCTCTATCTACTAAATCGAGGATATTTTCAACTCTTTTCCCCGTCATGGCTGAAACAAAAATTCTTTCCGCCCAATCCATGAAGAAAAGGCGATCGTCCAACATTTTTTGGTATTCATAAATGGTATGGGAATCTTTCTCCACCGCATCCCATTTATTTGCTACGATTATGGCAGCTCTTCCTTCCTCAATAATTCTTCCTGCTAGTTTTAAATCCTGTTCGGTGACACCGTCTAAAATATCGATGACAAAAAGAACCACGTCCGCCCTTTTAATAGCTTTAAAAGCTCGGTTAATGCCAAAAAACTCTGCCCCATAGTCCACATTTTTCTTACGACGCACTCCCGCCGTATCGATGAGACGATAGGTTGTTTCTCCCCGTTTTACGATCATATCGATCGCATCTCGGGTGGTACCAGATACAGGGCTGACAATGGCTCTGCTCTCTCCCGTGAGGGCATTTAGTAAACTAGATTTACCCACATTAGGACGACCAATAATCGCCACCCTAATTTCTTCCTCCAGCTCAATTTCATCCACCGAAGGAATATGTTTGATCAATTCGTCTAACATTTCCCCTGTACCATTTCCATGGATAGCGGAGATAGGAAAAGGCTCCCCTAAACCTAAATTCCAAAATTCAGCAGCTTGAGCCAATCCTTGATTTTCTGACTCACACTTATTAACGACTAAAACGATGGGAATATTTTGAGTTCTTAACCATGAAGCGATTTCCTCATCCCCCGCTGTTAAACCAAACTTTCCATCCACCACAAAAATAGCTGCCACCGCCTCACTCAAGGCGGCTTGGGCTTGTTCTCGGATGTAGGGCAAAAATTCTGTATCATCATCAAATACTAATCCACCCGTATCTACTATTTGAAATTCTCTATCTTGCCAAAATCCGGGACGATAGGTACGATCTCTAGTAATACCGGGTTCATCAAATACGATCGCATCTTGTTCCCCCGATAAACGATTCACAAGGGCAGACTTACCCACATTGGGGCGCCCGATTACGGCAACAATAGGAAGCATAGCAGATATAACGGTAAAAATAACCAACTTCTTATTATAACCTTTTATATCACTTTTTATATTAAGAAATGCAAAAGCCTTCGCCATCAAAACTTATTTCCCTTCGCCCCTTAGCTTTTACCTTACTCAATAAGGGCTTTGAACCTCTTGCCCCCAATGATGACTATAATAAAAAAAGCAATAATATAAAAAATTTATTTATTAAGGGGGATTTTCTTAATGGTTGCAACTCCCATCAAAACCGCAAAACGCTTAACAACTCAGGTGGAAAATATCGCACCTGATACCACCACCATCCGCTCCCTTGATTGGGATCGAGATCGTTTTGATATAGAATTTGGTTTACAGAATGGAACTACTTATAACTCCTACGTAGTAAAGGGGGAAAAAAATGCCCTCGTGGATACTTCCCACGCCAAATTTAAAGATCTTTATTTTGATGAACTAAAAAAAGTAATTAATCCTCAAGATATAGACTATTTGATCGTATCCCATACCGAGCCTGATCACAGCGGTTTAGTAAAAGATTTATTAGACATTGCCCCAGATATTACCATTGTTGCCTCGAAGGTTGCTATTCAATTTTTAGAAGGTTTTGTCCATAAAGATTTTAAAAGACAGATCGTTAAAAATGGTGATCAGTTAGACATTGGCAATGGACATATTTTCGAGTTTGTCAACGCCCCTAACCTTCATTGGCCCGATACCATCTTCAGCTATGACCATGGTACAAATACCTTATTTACCTGTGATGCCTTTGGTTTGCACTATTGTAGTGCCGATGTGTATGACCGAGATTTAGATGCCATTTCCCCAGACTATCGTTTTTATTATGAATGTTTGATGGGACCTAATGCAAGGTCTGTTCTTTCAGCGATGAAAAGAATGTCCGCCCTAGGGGAAGTGAACATAGTTGCCAATGGTCATGGTCCAATTCTAAAACATAACACTCAAGAATTATTGGACCGTTATCACCGTTGGAGTAGTGAACAAAGTAAGGGTGAAAAAACCGTTGCCGTCTTCTATATCTCTGACTACGGTTATAGCGATCGCCTTTCCCAGTCTATTTCAAAGGGCATCACCAAAACAGGAGTCACCGTAGAAATGATTGACATTAACGGTACCGACATCCACGAAATACCCGAAATAGTAGGGCGTAGTGCTGGAATCGTCCTCGGAATGCCTCCCCTTAGCGACAACGGCGACATTGCCAACAAAACAGGTGCTATCCTTGCCACGGTGAACAGTAAGCAGATTTTTGGTTTATATGAATCCTATGGCGGAGATGACGAACCCATTGACACCTTCTCTTCAAAACTATCAGATCTAGGCTTAAATCAAGTTTTTGCTCCCATCCGTATCAAAGAAACTCCCCACGAAATCACCTATCAAACCTGCGAGGAGTCTGGGGTGGATTTAGGACAGATTTTGACCAAAAAAGCTCAAATCACTAAAAGAAAAGCCTTAGACGTTGATTTAGACAAAGCTATGGGACGTTTGAGCGGGGGGTTATATATCATTACTGCCCAAAAAGGAGAAGAAACCAAAGGGGCGATGTTGGCATCCTGGGTCAGTCAGGCAAGTTTTGACCCCCCTGGATTTACGGTGGCAGTGGCAAAAGACAGGGCGATCGAATCTTTGTTACAAGTAGAGGACACCTTTGTTTTAAACATCCTTGAGGAAGGTAAATATCAGGGGTTAATGAAACACTTTCTCAAAAGATTCCCCCCCGGTGCGGATCGTTTTGAAGGGGTAAAAACTACTGTTGCCACCAACAAATCTCCTATTTTAGTAGATGCTCTCGCCTACCTTGAGTGTGAAGTGGTCAGTCGTATGGATTGTGGAGATCATTGGATTGTATATAGCAAAGTTACCACAGGCAGGGTTTCTAAATCAGATGCTTTAACAGCGGTACACCATCGCAAAGTAGGAAACTATTATTAAAAATATTTCTGAGGTAGAAATAAACTGTATTTCCATGGCAAGGGATTTAAACCCCTTGTTATACTTGTAACATAATTAGCCATTGAGTAGTATTCGCTATTTTGTCAAGATTTAATAAAAATAACTCTCAATAACATCCCTATAGTACAATAAAGAAAACTGTAATTTAAACAACATTTAGGAGTAAAAATGACTCAGACATTAACCGCAGAAAATCTATTTCGTTCTGCCTACGAAAATCGTTACACTTGGGATAGTGATTTCCCCGGATATACCTGTGATATTACTTTAAAATCCAAAGAAGGAACTTTCAGCGCTCAGGCAAAAATTGGAGCAGATTTAAAATTTGAAATTTCTGGCATTGAAGAAGGTCCAGTACAAAAAGCCATGGAACAACAGTTATGGGAAATTACCATTCACCGTGTAAACCATAGTTTTGAGAAAAGCCATGGGGATAATACCTTTACTTTTGGTGAAAAGGACGAAAATGGAGCGGTAGAAATTTTAGTAGGTGGTGCGTCCGAGGGCAATCGCTACAAAGTAAAAGATAACAATGTTTGCTTTGTGTATCGTCGCATGGGTAAGGGCATTGTTGCCATCAACACTTTTGGTTTATTAGATACCGATAAGGGTTATCTTTCCACTGGTTATGATTCTGTTTATTTAGATGCAGAAACTTTACAACCCAGAGGTGCTAAAACCGTTTTCAATGACACTTTTGAAAATGTTAATGATTATTATGTACTAACCAATCGCACTATTACCACCGAGGAAAATGGTGAGCCTGTAACTACGGAATATAAATTCTCCAATGTAGTTTTAGGTTAGTTTTTTTTGTTTAAGTTAATCGCCCCGCTTATTGTAAGTGGGGTTTCTTGTATCTAAAGTAAAATACTAAATGATTTATTATCTAGCCACCGATAAACATTAAAATCCCGAATATCTGTGGTTAAAATTCGACTTTCTCCAATTTCCTCCGCTACAATAACCAAGGAAGCATCTGCAAGATCCATTGGTAAATCAGAGTATTTATCCATTAATTGAATCATTCGTATTAAGTTTTGATTACTTAAATGAAAAATATCAATACTGCTTTTTGTCAACTGATTTAAAAAGTTAAATTGAACTTGTTTACCTTGTCTTTCTAATAACAAATAGCTTGTTTCTACAATAACAGGATAGGTAGTGACTAATTTTTCTGTGATAGTTGTCAGTTTTTGTTTCGCTATTTGATGAAAGTTATCTTTATTATTTCCTAACGCCACAAAGAAGCCTGTATCGGCGATAATCATAATTATAATCTGTTAGTAATGATTTCTTGACTGATTTGTTCTGACTTTTGAGCTAGATCAGGTTCATCAGAAAAACAACCAATAAAATTACTATTTCTTAACTCTGCTAATGGATCATCATTTTTATTTATTTTTGTTGTATTTTCTTGTTTATCAATAGTTATCAGTATCATTTCCGCTATTTTCTTCTGTTCATCTTCAGATAATAAAGATAATCGAACCATTGCCTGTTGTAATTGCTGAATCATATTTTTAGTTCTTTATTGAAAATAATGTCATTAGTGTTTGATAAAAAAGCCTTTGGTTGAGGCAGGGAAGAAAGTAATTACCAGTTAATTATTATCTTTTACCTCTCGCCACTACCATCTAATTATCGTCTGTTTTCTTTTTACGAGTGGTGGTTTTTTTCGCCGTGGTTTTTTTTGTGGCAGTAGCCTTTTTCCTCGTAGTAGTTTTCTTTTTGGCGGGGGCTTTATCCTTGAGTAGTAACAAAGCCTTTTCCAAGTTCATGCTCTCGGCAGTTTCCCCTTCAGGTAACTTTACATTGGTTTTACCATGCTTGAAATATACTCCATAGGGTCCATCATAAATGTTAATGGGTTGCTCATCATCAGGATGGTTACCCAATTCTCTTAATGGTTTTTTTGTACTTCCAGCACCACGTCCCCTACCTCTTTTTGGTTGAGCGAGTAATTCTAATGCCCTTTCAAAGGAAATGGTTAAGAGGTCATCTTCTTTTTTGAGGGAGCGATAATCTTTACCGTCTTTCCCTTGATCGTGGACTACATAGGGACCAAAACGACCTAAACTAACTTTAACGGGTTTTCCTGTGTCGGGATGTTCGCCGAGGGTACGGGGTAAGCAAAGATAAGATAAGGCCATATCCAAATCAATGTCTTCTAGGTTCGTACCTTTGGGAAAGGAGGCGGTTTTAGGCTTTTTGGCTCTGCCTTCGGGGGTGTCTCCTAGTTGAACGTAAGGACCATAGGTGCCGATTAGAAGATAGATGGGTTTTTCAGACTCGGGGTGATGTCCTAATACTTTGGGCCCTTCAATTTTTTGTTTTAAGAGCATCTCCACCTGTTCGGGATTAAGGTCGGAGGGGGTTAATTCTTCGGGAATGGAGGACTTTACTAGGTCGTCTCCCCTTTGGGCTTCGATATAGGCCCCAAAACGCCCTATCTTGACTTGTACATCAAGGTTTTCGAGGGCGATCGCCTTTGCTTGACTAGGGTCGATCTCTGTTTCCCTTGTTTTTACCTGATTTTGTAATCCTAGATCGCCTAAATAAAATTGCTTAAGATAGGGAAGCCATGGAGTTTGCCCTGTGGCAATTTCATCAAGGCTTTGCTCCATTTTGGAGGTGAATTTGGTATCTACTAATTCCTCGAAGTTTTGTTCTAGTAAACTGACCACGGCAAAGGCGGTAAAGGTAGGAATAAGGGCTTTGGCACGGAGTTGGGCATAACCTCGGTCAATGATGGTGCTGATAATACTAGCATAGGTACTAGGGCGCCCTACCCCTTCGGTTTCGAGGGTTTTGACGAGGGATGCTTCGGTGTAACGGGCGGGGGGTTGGGTTTGGTGGTTAACTACGTCTAATTCTTTACATTGGGGGCGATCGCCCTGTTTTAGGTTAGGCAAAATTACTTCTTGGTTTTCCAGGGCCGCTTCGGGGTCGTCTGAACCTTCCACATAGGCACGGAAAAAGCCGGGGAAATCAATTCGTTTACCAGAGGAACGAAAAACCGCATCTTCTACCTGAATATTAACGGCGATTTGGGTTAATCTAGCTTCTGCCATTTGGGAAGCAACGGTACGTTTCCAGATCAAATCGTAGAGAGCTAATTCTCGATCCCTTAACCCTGTTTCCTTGGGGATGCGGAAGGTATTACCTGCAGGGCGGATGGCTTCATGGGCTTCTTGGGCGCCCTTGGCTTTGGTTTTATACTGTCTTGGTTTGGAGCTTAAATATTCTTTTCCGTACATTTGTTCTACACAGGCACGAGCAGCGGCGATCGCCTGATCCGATAGATGTACCGAATCCGTACGCATATAAGTAATGTAGCCATTTTCATAGAGGCTTTGGGCTATACGCATGGTATCCCTTGCCCCAAGTCCTAGTTTACGGTTAGCTTCTTGTTGGAGGGTGGAGGTGGTAAAGGGAGCGTAGGGTTTTCTGGTGGTGGGTTTTTCTTCCGTATCGGTAACAGTCCACGGTTTACCGTCTAATCTTTCCTTAAGGGCGATCGCCCCTTGCTCATCTAAAACCGTTACTTTTTTCCCCTTAATCAACTTACCCGTATCGGGATCAAAATCGCTTCCTGTGGCTAGTTTCTGCCCCGCCAAGGTGCTTAATTTTGCCTCAAAGTTACTTTTTTCATGATTCAACAATGCCTTAAGATCCCAATAGGAAGCACTGTTAAAAGCCCTTCTCAACCTTTCCCTCTGTACCAAAAGACGCACCGCCACCGACTGCACCCTTCCCGCCGATAAACCACGGGCAATTTTTTTCCATAGTAAAGGGGAGAGAGTATAACCCACCAAACGATCTAGGATACGGCGAGTTTCTTGGGCATGAACCAAATTTTCATCAATATCTCGACAATTGGATAACGCTTTTTGAATCGCTTCCTTAGTAATCTCATGGAAAACCATCCTTTTAATAGGTACTTTGGGCTTAAGCAACTGTAGCAAATGCCAACTAATACTTTCCCCTTCCCTATCTTCATCCGTCGCCAGAATCAACTCATCAGCACCCTTCAAAAGTTTTTTTAATTCCTGTACCTTCTTATTTTTTCCCTTAGGAATTACATAAATAGGCTCAAAATCATTTTCCACATTTACCCCTAACCTAGCCCAATCATATTGTTTATAATCAGCAGGAATTTCCTCCGCAGAGGAAGGTAAATCTCGAATATGCCCCATGGATGCTTCCACAATGAAGTCTTTGGGGAGGTAGTTACGAATGGTTTTTGCTTTGGTGGGTGATTCGACGATGACAAGGGTTGACATAGAAAATTATTTGGTTGCTCTCAATTGCTACTATACCTATATTTTTATTATTAGCATAGTATGGGATTTCTAATTTGTTTCAACAATCAGAACAATAACCTCAAGAGTTATCTCCCCATTCAAGGTAATGGTACAAGATCTCTAGGAAAAGGATATTTTGATTAGACTACAATAAAAAAAAGTCTCCGAGGTATCATAAACCATGGTTCAATCTTTAAGAAAAACCTACTCCTTTGATGAGTATTTAGCTTTTAGTGATGGTACAGATAATAAGTATGAATTAGTTAATGGAGAATTGATTTTAATGCCTACTGCTAGCGGTTTTCATGCTTTGATTTTGCATTTTATTTTTAAATTATTTGAAAAAGAAATAGAGCGACTAAAATTAGATTTTAAAGTAATGCCCGGTACTGTAGGGGTGAAAACAGCGGAAAATAAATCAAGAATTCCAGACCTCATCATTTTGTCTTCCCAACAATGTGAAGAAATTCGTCAGATGAAAACGGCAGTTTTAGACAGCGCCCCGATGTTAGCAGTGGAAATTGTTAGTACAAATAATAAACAGGATGATTACCGTTACAAACGTTCGGAATATGCCGTCAGAGAAATTCCTGAGTATTGGATTATTGATCCAGAATTAGAAAAAGTCTCTATTTTGATATTAGTAGATGGTTTTTATGAGGTGACAGAATATCAACAAAATGAAGCTATTAAATCTATTTTATTTCCTGAATTAACCGTTAAAGCTAATGATTTTTTTGCGGTTTAGAAATATATTTTTATCTTAGGAAAATTTACACAAAACAGCTAATAGCATTATTAATAATCATAGAGGATTTGATGGGCATTGCCCACCCCATCCCTAGGCTGCCAAACGTCCTTTATCAGAAGAAGATAGCACCCCTTGATAATAATTCTGTAATTGCTTGGTAGCAGCAGCCCAGCCCCATTTTTCAGCTTCTAAACGAGCATTTTGTCTTAACGCTTCCCTTTCATCTTTTTGAGCTAATAATCGTTGGGTAGCGGCGATCGCCCCTTGAGGATCATCAGGTTCAAACATATAACCATTTACCCCATCGGTAACAATATCAGGAATCCCCCCCCTTCTGGCTGCCACCACAGGGCAACCCGCCGCCATGGCTTCGAGTAATACTAAACCGAGGGTTTCCGTGGAAGAAGGGAAAATAAAAGCATCTGCCGAGGCATAGGCCTCCCCTAACTCCTTACCGTGAAGATAGCCCACAAAATTGGTATTCGTACCCGCAAAAAACTGTTCTAATTCTGCCCTCGCTGGCCCATTACCCACAATGGCTAACCTTGCATTAGGGATACTTTCTAACACAGGTTTAATTTTATCAATTTCCTTTTCCGCTGATACCCTACCCACATATAAAAGTAACGGTGCGTCAGGATTACCCTGTGAAAGGCGATCGCGCATATCCTTCGATACTAAACTAGGGTTAAACGACTCTGTATCCACTCCCCTTTGCCATAAATCAACCCTTTCAATACCATGATTTATCAACTCATCCACCATCGCCGTAGAGGTACACAAATTTAATCGAGCTTGATTATGGGCTAACTTTAACAACTCCCACAACAACCCTTCCAAAGCACCCACATTGTAGTGGTGTAGATATTGTGGTAAGTGGGTATGATAGGAAGCCACCAAGGGAATATTTAATTTTTTTGCGTAATAAATTCCCCCTACCCCCAACACCGCAGGATTAACCACATGAACCAAATCGGGTTTAAATCTTTGCAATGCAAAACGAATGGAGGGATTAGGAATAGCCAACTTTAACTCAGGATATAAAGGCAAAGGAATTCCTTTTATACCGTTAATTTTCGCCCCTTTATACTCTTTTAAACCACCTTCAGGAGAAAAAATCAGTACCTCATCTCCTTGTTTTTGTAAATGCTCAACGGTATGTTTTAAGCGAGTAACAATGCCATCTACTTTTGGCAAAAATGTTTCAGTAAATAAGGCTATACGCATAAAAAAAAGGGCTAAATTATTAAGGGTTAATTTAACTCATTACTATATCGCAATTTTTGCACAAATCAACTATCGTGCAATCAAAAAATGGCTATCCAAATTAATTCATCATTGTTAATTATGTAACTGTTCCTTGGTAGATCATCGGTACTCCCCCCTCTGGACGCAGTACCACCCCCCGACGACGGGCTTTTAAAGGTTTTTTATCTTGTAACTCTAGCTGATATTTACTCAAAATTTGGGCAGTTACTAACCGCATTTCATAACTGGCAAGGGCTTCCCCTATACAACGTCTTACCCCTCCCCCAAAAGGTAAAAATTCGTAGGGAGAATATGGTTTTTCCAAAAATCTTTCGGGCATAAATTCGTCATGGGAAGAGTATAAGTCCTCTCGATGATGGACAGTGTAAATGCACCCTGCCACTATGGCATCCTTGGGGATGTGATAACCCATCATTTCCACATCTTCGGTGGCACGACGGGGAAAGGTAAGCACTGCCACGGGATGAATGCGTAGGGTTTCGTTACATACGGCGTTGAGGTAAGGTTGTTTACAGATGGTCATACCATCGGCATCATGGGGTAATTGTGCTAATTCGGTGCGGATTTTTGCCCCTATTTCTGGATGATAATGACTCCAGTATAATGCCCAAGTCATGGCGATCGCCGTTGTTTCATGACCTGCAAATAAAATTAACATCAACTCATCTCGCAATTCCTGATTACTCAATCCCTCCCCTTGCTCATCGGTAGCCTGTAATAGCAAAGAAAGCATATCTACCCTATCAGGATTTTTTTCTACCCTTCTTTCCCTTATTTCTTCTTCAATAAGTTGATCTAATTCTTTTTGTACTCGTAGAAAATTCCCCCACGGACTCCATTTCCCTAAATCTTTTCGTAAAAATTCATAAAATAAAAAAGTTACATTTACAGGCTGATTAAAAAGGTTTAAAATCTTCTTAATAAGGGTAGCCATGCGATCATATCGTTGTCCTTCCGTTAAACCAAAAACCACTTTCAAAATCACTTGCAAAGAAACCCCTTGCATTAAATCTTGGGCGATGAATTTATCTCCTGCCTGAAAATCTTTAAATAAATCATCGACAATACCATGAACCAAATCGCCATAATAAACCATCCTATCCCCATGGAAAGGAGGCATCATCAATTTACGCTCTCGGCGATGACGACTACCATCAAGGGAAAGGAGAGAAGAATTACCCACAATGGGGGCTAATAAGCTGTTTAACTCTCCCCCTGCAAAAAATGTCTTTCTGTCGTTGGTTAATAGTTGTTGGATGCCTTGGGGATGGTTGATAAAAACCAGTGGTTCGCCAAATCCTGCGGGTTTAGCCATAAAAATGTCTGGGCATTCTTGCATCCCCTGACGCATATATTCGATAGGATCTAAAATCCAAAGAATTTTTTTATCCCAACCCGTGAAGATGGTTTTTATTTCTTTCATGTTCCTTTTAAAGTGAATCCCAATCCCATTGTAATGTACTGCAATTATCCATTCTCAATTATCAATTATAAATTACCTATGTAGGGTATTCCGTCCCATATCAGTTCATCGGTGCCAGTAAAATTAAATTAAGGATTTATTTATATTTAACTTTTATACAAAAAAATGCAACCGAATAACCCACAACAATTTACCGAAAAGGCTTGGAGTGCGATCGCCCGTACCCCAGACATAGCCAAAGAAAACAACCATCAACAGATAGAAACCGAACATCTATTAAAAGCATTATTAGAACAAAAAGGACTAGCCGTAAGCATCTTTAACAAAACCGATGCCAATGTTAGTCGTGTAAGAGATAAAACAGAACAATTTATAGCCAGTCAACCTAAAGTTAAAAATATTGGAGAATCAGTCTATTTAGGCAGAGCATTAGACCGTCTTTTAGACCAAGCGGAAAACTATCGTAAGGAATTTAAAGATGATTTTATTTCCATCGAACATATCATCCTTTCCTATGCAAAAGATGACCGTTTTGGTAAGAATTTATTAAAGGAATTCAACCTAGATGAAAACAAACTAAAAACTATTATTAAAGAAATTAGAGGAACTCAAACAGTGACCGATCAAAACCCCGAAGGAAAATATGAATCTTTGCAAAAATATGGTAGAGATTTAACCGAATTAGCTAGAAAAGGAAAACTTGATCCCGTTATCGGTCGTGATGATGAAGTACGCCGTACTATTCAAATACTCTCTCGCCGTACCAAAAATAATCCCGTGTTAATCGGTGAACCAGGAGTAGGTAAAACTGCCATTGTGGAAGGACTTGCCCAACGTATCATTAACCGTGATGTCCCAGAATCATTATTAGATCGTACCCTCATAGGCTTGGATATGGGGGCTTTGATTGCAGGGGCAAAATATCGGGGAGAGTTTGAAGAAAGACTGAAAGCGGTGTTAAAAGAAGTAACCGAATCCGAGGGCAATATTATCCTTTTTATCGATGAAATCCATACCGTAGTCGGTGCAGGGGCAACCCAAGGGGCAATGGATGCAGGAAACCTCCTCAAACCGATGTTGGCGAGGGGGGAATTGCGTTGTATTGGGGCGACTACCCTTGATGAATACCGCAAGTATATCGAAAAGGATGCGGCATTGGAAAGACGTTTTCAATCGGTGTTTGTCGGTGAACCTAATGTGATTGATACTGTATCTATTTTAAGGGGTTTAAAAGAACGTTATGAAGTCCATCACGGGGTAAAAATTGCCGATGGTGCTTTGGTGGCCGCTGCCATGCTTTCGGATAGGTATATTAGCGATCGCTTTTTACCCGATAAAGCCATTGATTTGGTGGATGAATCGGCGGCTAAATTAAAGATGGAAATCACCTCAAAACCAGAGGAATTAGATGAAATTGATCGCAAAATTTTACAGCTAGAAATGGAGCGTTTATCTCTCAAAAAAGAGGAGGATTTAGCATCCATTGAAAGGAGAGAAAAATTAGAGCAAGAATTGGCAAATTTAAAAGAAAAACAAAGCTCTTTTAATGCTCAGTGGCAGAGTGAAAAAGAAATCATTGATAAAATTCGTACCCTGCGCGAATCCCTTGAAAAAATTAACGTGGAAATTCAACAGGCGGAAAGAAATTATGATTACAATAAAGCGGCGGAATTACGTTATGGCAAGTTAGCGGATGTACAAAAAGAGGTGAAGGAAAAAGAAGCCCTCTTGACGGAAAAGCAAACTAGCGGTAAATCCCTGTTACGGGAGGAGGTGCAGGAGTCGGACATTGCGGAAATTATTTCCAAATGGTCGGGTATTCCCATTAGTAAATTAGTAGAATCAGAGAAGACTAAATTATTACACCTTGAAGATCAACTTCACGAGCGGGTAGTGGGTCAGGATGAGGCTGTAACGGCGGTTTCTGAGGCTATACAGCGTTCTCGAGCAGGGTTGGCAGATCCTAATCGTCCTACTGCTAGTTTCATCTTTCTAGGGCCCACTGGGGTGGGTAAAACGGAGTTAGCAAAAGCCCTCGCCGAGATTTTATTTGACACGGAAGATGCGATCGTTCGTATTGATATGTCAGAATATATGGAGAAACATACCGTATCTCGTCTCATGGGGGCGCCCCCGGGATATGTAGGCTATGAGGAAGGGGGGCAACTCACCGAGGCTATTCGCCGTCGTCCTTATTCGGTGGTGTTATTTGATGAGATTGAAAAAGCCCATCCCGATGTGTTTAATGTGATGTTACAGATTTTGGATGATGGACGCTTGACGGATTCCCAAGGGCGTACGGTGGATTTTAAAAATACTATCATCATCATGACCAGTAATATCGGTTCTCAGTATATCCTTGATTTGGCGGGGGAAGATGCTCAATATGAAACCATGCGCACAAGGGTGATGGATGCCATGCGCGATAGTTTCCGCCCCGAGTTTCTCAATCGTATTGATGAGATTATCATTTTCCATAGTCTCAAAAAATCTCAGTTACGGTACATCGTTAATTTGCAGGTTAACCGTTTACGGGAAAGATTAGCGGAGCAAAAATTGGCTTTAGATATTGCCGATGAGGCTCTCGATTTCCTCGCTGACATTGGTTATGATCCTGTTTATGGCGCCCGTCCCCTTAAAAGGGCAGTACAAAGATACCTTGAAACGGCGATCGCCAAGGCTATCCTCAAAGGAGAGTTTAAGGATGGACAAACCATTAATGTCAGTGTACAGGATGAACGGTTAGCCCTTAAATAGGTTGAAGGGAGAATAGCTTCGATGAAGATTATAATTCAACATTCGAGGCTTTCATCGTTGCCCACTGATACAGTAAAAGCATCCCTCTGGGGATGCTCTTGATTTCTATTTACGGGACTGACGGGACTCGAACCCGCGACATCTTGCGTGACAGGCAAGCACTCTAACCAGCTGAGCTACAGTCCCTTGTCGCTTTCAACATTATCTATACTAACGAACACTGAAAAATTTGTCAAGAGATTTTTTAAAAATAATTGGTAATGGACGACCGATGATGAAAAATCAATGTTTTCCCATGGTCAATGGTTAAAATACAGAAATCTTGACTTACAATTGGTTAAAAATACAGTTATTGTTACAATAACCCATTAGTCTTATCTGAAATAGAGTAAAATTTATGAGTCGTGCCGAGAAAGTCGTTTTAGCTTATTCTGGGGGAGTTGACACCTCCGTTTGTATTCCTTACCTGAAAAAAGAATGGGGTGTAAAAGAAGTAATCACCCTAGCGGCAGATTTGGGGCAAGGAGAAGAATTAGGCCCTATTCAAGCCAAGGCTCTTAAATGTGGTGCGGTGGAGTCTTTGGTAGCAGATGCGACGGAAGAATTTGTAACTAATTATGCTTTTCCTGCCATCAAAGCCAATGCGTTATATGAAAATCGTTATCCCCTTTCCACTGCTTTAGCTCGTCCCCTCATTGCTAAGTTGTTGGTAGAGGCTGCGGAAAAATATGGAGCGGATGCTGTTGCCCATGGTTGTACGGGAAAGGGAAATGATCAAGTTCGTTTTGACTTAGGCATTACCGCCCTCAATCCTAATATTAAAATTTTGGCTCCTGCTAGGGAGTGGGGGATGAGTCGTGAAGATGCGATCGCCTACGGGGAACAATTTGGCATCGAAGCCCCCGTAAAAAAATCTTCTCCTTATAGTATTGATCGTAACTTACTAGGTCGTAGTATCGAAGCAGGCCCCTTGGAAAACCCCATGACAGAGCCTCCTGAGGAAATCTACGCCATGACAAAGTCGGTGATGGATACCCCCAACGAGCCTGAATATTTAGAAATTACTTTTGAGCAAGGAACCCCCGTAGCGATTAATGGTGTTGCTCTTCCTCCCGTTGCCCTAGTTACGAAAGTGAATGAAGTGGCGGGAAATCATGGGGTAGGACGTATCGACATGATCGAAAACCGAGTTGTAGGGATTAAATCTCGGGAAATTTATGAAGCACCTGCCTTATTAGTGCTTATCAAAGCCCATGAAGACTTAGAAAGTTTAACCCTCACCAGTGATGTAACCCACTATAAGAGAGCCCATGTTGATGAAACCTATAGCAGAATGATTTATGAAGGGTTATGGTATAATCCCCTCAAAAATTCCCTCGATGCTTTCATCGAAGAAACTCAAAAAAGAGTTAGCGGTACAGTACGCATCAAATTCTTTAAAGGTAATGCTACCGTAGTGGGTAGAACATCTCCTTATTCGTTATATGATTCCGAATTGTCCACCTATGGAGAACAGGATCAATTTGATCATAAAGCCGCCGAAGGGTTTATCTATGTCTGGGGCTTATCTACCAGGGTTTGGGCAGAAAAGACCAGATCTATTGAAAGCTAACATCATGGATATTAGTGGGGGATTACGTCGGTTAAGACACCGCCAATTAATGCCCCTGCAACGATAATTCCGATTAAAGTGTTCGTAAAAAATCTACCAGCTTCGGGGTTAAATCCGAGGCTTTTATCTTCTTTCCCCGCACTGAAAAATAAAGACCATGCTTGGTTAGCACTAATATCTTCAAAGTCATTAAATTCTGAGCGAAATACCACGGGGGCAAATAAATCTCTGTTGTTGGTAGCTGTTAGGTCGTTATTCATAATATATATAATTGCTTGTTTGTTCTATATCCATAATGTAACAAAATATTACAAATCTTTGCGTTCGGTTGACACTAAACCTATAGTGTTGTAAACCGCAGGAAATTAACCATGATTAGGCTCTATGGGAAAAGGTGGGCAATGCCCACCAAAATAATTAAGATAAAGCGTCAATTAACAGAGTTTTCGCCGTAGCCAAAGCCTCATCAACCTTACTGGCATCCCTTCCCCCTGCTTGGGCAAGATTAGGGCGCCCTCCGCCACCACCACCACAGATTTTGGCGATTTGTCCGATAAATTTACCTGCTTGGAGTTGTTTTTCTTTATAGACTTTTTCCCCAAAAGCAGCCACTAAGCTAACTTTTCCGTCTTCAGGAATGGAAGCTAAAACCACAGCACTATCTCCGAGTTTTTGTTGTAATTTTTCCCCCGCCGTTTGTAAAGATTTCGCATCTAAATCTCCCATGGGGGCAACGAGAATTTTAAACTCCCCCACGGTTTGGGCTTCGTTAACTAAACTATCGGATTTTAATAGGGCTAACTCTTGCTTGAGATTTTCTAACTCTTTTTGGGTAGTTTTTAACTCACTTTGTAGGTTGGCAAAACGTTCAGGAATTTCCTCGGGTTTAGCTTTGAGTTTGTCTGCCAATTCCTTCACCACATCATCCCTCACCTTGAGATATTCCAACACCGATGCCCCAGCCACGGCTTCGATACGTCTTACCCCTGACGAAATACCTGTCTCTGAGATGATTTTAAATAGCCCGATTTCGGCGGTATTATTTACATGAGTCCCCCCACATAATTCCATGGAAACCCCCGGTACGTCGATGACACGCACCTCTGAGCCATATTTTTCACCGAACATGGCGATCGCCCCTTTTGCCTTAGCTTCTTCCAAAGACATGACGGAGATATGAGAATCATGGGCTTCAGCAATCCAAGTATTAATTAAATCCTCTACCTGCTGTAACTGTGATTTGGTGATGGGTTGAGGAGAATTAAAATCAAAACGTAATTTATCGAATGATACTAATGAACCAGCCTGAGAAATGGAACTCTCCACCACCTTCTTTAACGCTGATTGTAATAGGTGGGTAGCGGTATGATTTGCCCTTACACGGTTACGACAGGCTTTATCAATGGTTGCCCGTAACTTTTGCCCTACGGTGACAACACCCCTTTCTACCGTGCCATAATGGACAAAAAATCCAGACTCTTTCTGCACATCATTGATGGAGATTAACACATCTTCCCCTGCGAGGTAGCCTTTATCGCCAATTTGCCCCCCAGACTCGGCATAGAAAGGAGTTTTATTTAAAATTAGCTGTACTTTCGTACCCGATTCCGCTTTTTCCACGGATTTACCTTCTACCAACAAACCCTCAATGTGGCTAATTAATTGAAATTCATGGTAGCCTAAAAATTCCGTAGGATGGATATGTTCTGCTAATTTATCAATGCTTCCTTGCACAGTCAAATCGATGGTTTCATGAGCAGATTGCGATCGCAACCTCTGAGCCTCCATTTCCGCTTCAAATCCAGCCACATCAACGGTTATACCCTGCTCTTCAGCAATTTCCTGAGTCAATTCCAAAGGAAAACCAAAAGTATCATAAAGGGTAAAAGCATCCACCCCAGAAATTTCCGTTTTTTGTTTCTGTTTTAACCCATTAATCACCTCCGCCAAGAGTTTTTCACCCCTTTCGAGGGTAGCCAAGAAAGCCGACTCCTCCCGTTGTAACTCAGTTTTAATGACCTTTTCCCTTTCTCTCGTATTAACATAAACCCCCTCTAACAATTGAATAGCAGTCTCCGCCACCTCATTGATAAAATTGCCATCAATACCAATCAAACGCCCGTGACGCACCACCCGACGAATGAGACGACGTAAAATATATCCGCGCCCCATATTAGAAGCCGAAATACCATCAGCGATCATTTGTACCACAGAACGCACATGATCTCCAATTACCTTCAAAGATACCTTGGTATTCTCATCCGCCTTCTGATAATCAATATCTGCCAACTCCGCCGCAGTTTTGATGATGGGGAAAATTAAATCAGTTTCATAGTTATTAGGCACCTGTTGCAGAATTTGCGCCATCCTTTCCAAACCCATGCCCGTATCAATATTTTTCTTTTCAAGGGGAGTTAAATTGCCCTCAGCATCTCGGTTATACTGCATGAAAACCAAGTTATAAAACTCGATGAATCGACTATCATCTTCCAAATCGATATGATCATCACCCAATTCGGGCTTAAAATCATAGTATAACTCCGAACAAGGACCACAAGGACCCGTCGCCCCAGATTTCCAAAAATTATCTTCTTCTCCCATGCGGATAATTCTTTTTTCAGGAATGCCTACCTCATCACGCCAAATGGCAAAGGCTTCGTCATCTTCACGGAATACACTGACAACAACTCTTTCGGGGGGAAGTTGAAACACCTTCGTAGATAATTCCCAACCCCACGCAATAGCCTGAGATTTGAAGTAATCCCCAAAACTAAAGTTACCTAACATCTCAAAGAAAGTATGATGTCTGGCAGTGCGTCCCACATTCTCAATATCGTTGGTGCGGATACATTTCTGGGAAGTAGTTGCCCTCGGCACTTCTGGGGTTTGTTGTCCCAAGAATATAGGTTTAAATGGTAGCATACCTGCGATGGTTAAAAGTACGGTGGGATCATCAGGTACTAAAGATGCACTGGGTAATATTTTATGTTGTTTTTGCTCGAAAAAGTTTAAAAATTTTGCTCTGATTTCGTTTCCTGTTAAGGAAGGAGGGATATTAGTCATAGAAATTTATCATATATTTGTCTATCTTCTATTATCGGATAATTTGTGGGGTATAGCTAACCGTTGTTATTTTCCTTACCCTGTTTTTTTAAGAAAATGTTAGATTTTGGATAGAGGAAATTAAGCACAGTAATTATTCAATGAATCTAAGTTTACAATATCCTGTTTTTGGTCCCCATATTCAATGTCCCCATTGTCGTCAACAGATAGAGGCTTTAACTTTAACGGATAGTTATTTATGCCCTCGTCATGGTGCTTTTGAGGCAAATCCTGATACAAAGGTTTTGGTGCATTTACAGTCAGGGCGCCATTGGCGATTATGGGAAGAGAAGTGGTATCGTCAACATACCCATCCTGATGGTATTCGTTTTGAGATTCATGAAGCCCTAGACAGGTTATATACGGAGGGTTATCGTGCTACTAAAGTTATTATTGCTCAACGGTATTATCGCTTAATTAGTTCTTATTTAGAAAAAGGAAATAATTGGATAGGGGATGGAAATAAGATTTATAAGCTCTATGGTTTACCTGTGGAGTTTAGTCCCGAGGATGATGATAAATCAGAGTGCTGGGAGATTATCAATTTCACTTTAGAAAAGGAAAAAGGAAGCCCTTCCCGTTATCCTTATTTTCGTCTTTTTGAGTAGCCCTAAATATTTATTTTAATTGTCCATTGTTTATGTTGCATCATGTATCTATTCGCACGGCTAATATTTTAAGGGCGATCGCATTTTACCAACTATTAGGATTTTCAGTAAAAGAAAGATTTACCACGGGATATACCCTTGCTTGTTGGATGGAGGGTTTGAATAGTCGCCTCGAATTAATAGAAATTCCTGAACCAAAACCTGCCCCCGATGCTTTTGGGGATGAGCATTATGTGGGGTATTATCATCTTTCTTTTGATGTGGGTAACTACACCGACAATTTACCCCAATGGTTAGGAAAACTCCACCAAACATTTGAGCAGGAAAGCAAAACAAACCCCCGAGAAATTAAACCTCTGAGAATATTATTGTCTCCCCAACAACAGATGATAGGAGATAAAGTTTTTGAGGTAGCTTTTATTGCCGATGATGATGGATTACCCATAGAATTATTACGTCTTTGTGGCTAATGGATCTTCTCAACTACCTAAGCCCTAACGTTATATTATTAATAGGTATTGTTATATTAAAATTATTATGGATAAAGTAGTTGTGGGCTTGTCTGGGGGGGTAGATAGTTCCGTGGCAGCGGCAACCCTACACCATCAAGGTTATCATGTGGAAGGTTTAACCCTCTGGCTGATGAAGGGAAAGGGGCAGTGTTGCTCTGAAGGCATGGTGGATGCAGCCTCTATATGTGAACAATTAAATATTCCCCATCATGTGGTAGATACCCGTGATTTATTTCAAACCCATATTATTGATTATGTAATATCTGGATATGAGGATGGTGTTACACCTCTTCCCTGTTCTCAGTGTAATCGTACGGTAAAGTTTCCCCCCATGGTGGAATATGCTCAAAAAACCCTCGGTATTGATAAGATTGCCACAGGGCATTATGCTAGGATTCAGTATGATAGTAAGGGCGATCGCTACCAACTTCTTAAGGCCGTTGACAGTAATAAAGATCAGTCTTATTTTCTCTACGACTTAACCCAAGAATTATTAGCCCATCTAGTGTTTCCCCTCGGTAATCAGACTAAAACTCAAACAAGGGAAATGGCCAGTAAATTTAACCTTAGCACTGCCGAAAAACCTGAAAGTCAAGACTTATGCTTAATTGAAGCCCATGGCTCCATGAAAGACTTTTTAGATCAGTATATCAAACCTAAACAGGGGGAAATTGTTGATCTTAAAGGGAATATTTTGGGCGAACATGATGGGGTACATCACTATACCATCGGGCAAAGAAAGGGTTTAGGGGTTGCCTATTCCGAGCCATTATATGTGGTAAAACTAGATACGGTGATGAATCGAGTTATCGTTGCTACCCGTGATGAGGGGGGCAAAAAAGAATGTACCGTTAAACGGATGAATTGGGTATCCATTGCCCAGCCTTCTACCCCTATCCAAGCAGAGGCCAAGATTCGTTATCGTAGCACCCCTGAAATCGTTAACGTCATCCCTTTAGATGAAGACAGGGTAAAATTGATATTCCCTGAGCCTCAATTCGGCATTACTCCCGGGCAAGCGGCGGTTTTATACCATGGAGATATACTCTTGGGGGGCGGAATTATTGAAAAGGATAGCGAATAACACGACAGGTAATAAATTGCTAGTTTGAAAATAATTAATGGTGGGCAATGCCCACTAAAGATTGGATAAGGGGCTTAAGCCCCTTGTTAAAAAATTAAACTTTTTATAAAACCCTAATCATACTGGGGATTTTTTCGATCGCCTCTAATTCCTGAATTTTTTTGATAGCACTACGGAAATTACCTTCCCTGACTTGATGGGTTACCACCACAATTTCCGCCAAGTTATCTTGGAAACCAATTTGCACCACGGAGGCAAGACTTACCCCAAAATCACCGAAAACAGTACCTAAATGACCAATTACCCCCGGTACATCAGCACAAAGGAAACGGGCATAAAAACGGGTAGAAACGTCATCGATGGGAGCAATGGGGGCGGACTTGGAAGGGGAGCAACTGAGGAGAGGATCGAGGGAATTGGCTCCATGGTTACTTTGTAAGACTCCCACAATGTTGAGAATATCTGCCACAACGGCGCTCGCAGTAGGGCCAGAACCTGCCCCAGGCCCGTAAAACATCACTTGTCCGAGGGGTTGTCCTTCCACAAGAATGGCGTTAAATACCCCGTTAACGTTGGCTAGGGGGTGAGATTTTTCTACGAGGGTGGGATGTACCCTTAGTTCAAGGTTTTCTTGGTTTTTGTCTGGTTTTTGGGCGATCGCCAATAGCTTAATCACATAACCTAGTTTATCGGCATAGTCGATGTCACTGATGGTAATGGAGGTAATACCTTCACTATATACATCTTCTCTTTTCACTTGACGATCAAAAGCGAGGGAAGCGAGGATGGCGATTTTATCCGCCGCATCATAACCCTCTACATCGGCGGTGGGATCTGCTTCTGCGTAGCCAAGGGCTTGGGCTTCTTGTAATACTTCCTTAAAATCTGACCCTTTTTCGGTCATTTCCGTGAGGATATAGTTAGTAGTACCGTTGATAATGCCGATAATGGTTTCTAGGCGATTTGCCCCTAGGGATTGTTTGAGGGGTTCAATGATGGGAATACCGCCCCCCACGGCCGCTTCTAGGAGTACATATACTTTGGCTTGTTTTGCCGCTTCAAAAATTTCTTGACCATAACGGGCGATGACGGCTTTATTGGCGGTGACAACGTGCTTTCCAGAGGCGATCGCCTTTAGAATAAGACTCCTAGCAGGTTCTAAACCCCCAATCAACTCTACCACCAAATCAATGTCAGGATCGGTGACGATGGACTCTAAATCTGTGGTGAGAACTTCAGGGGTAATGGCAATAGTTCGTTGTTTATCTAAAGATTTGACCCCTATTTTGGCAATGGTAATGTCATTTAGGAGGGGATGTCTTCCTTGGGGATTATATATAATTTCTGCAGTACCAGTTCCGACAGTACCTAGTCCTAGTAAACCGATTTTAAACGCCACAATATCTATCCTTCACAATGTAATCTGTTGACTTTGCGCCTACCCTTCACAACTTAGCCCTTTTATGTTTCACCGTAGGAGATAAAACAAGGGTAAAAACTAAGTTTTAGGAGAGTCACTTCCTTGAGTATTGTAAGCATATTATAGCAACCGAGGCAATAACTAATGGAGAATTAAGATTGACAATGTTAAAATGTAAATAACTCTTTACACTATTATCTTTCTTTCGCAATGGCAAACCCCAGACTGAAAATTTTATATTCCTATCTCAAACCCTACAATAAAATGATGTATCGGGGTATGTTTGCCCTTTTTGCGGTGAATGTGGTTGGGGTTTCTATACCTTGGTTAATCCGTAATATTTTTGATGATTTAGAGGAAGGATTTACCCTCAATCAACTCATTACCTATGTAATCATACTGTTGGTTTTAGCCTGTGTGATGTGGTGTATGAGAATGTTTTCTCGGATGATGATATTCGGGGTTGGGCGACAGGTAGAATTTGATTTAAAACAAAGAATTTTTGAACATCTTCTCAAATTAGAGCCTTCCTATTTCAGTACCAATACATCGGGGGATTTAATTAACCGTGCCACCAGTGATGTGGATAATATTCGCCGTTTAGTGGGTTTTGCTATCCTCAGTTTGGTTAATACTGTGTTTGCCTATGGTTTAACTTTACCTGCTATGTTGTTGATTAATGTTAAATTGAGTCTAATGGCGATCGCCGTTTACCCTTTAATGTTAATTACCGTACAACTATTCAGCCGTAAACTAGCGCAAGAGCAACTCCACGTCCAAGAAAGTCTATCAGATATTAGTGAACTAATCCAAGAAGATATGAGCGGTATTGCCCTCATTAAAATTTATGCCCAAGAAGAAAACGAAAGAAGGGCTTTTGCGGAAAAAAACAGAAATTTACTCAAAGCAAACTTAGGATTAGCTAGGACTAGAAATATTCTATTCCCCGTCATTCAAGGTATCGCCAGTGTTAGTTTATTAATTTTACTCTGGTTAGGTACTAGCGACATTAACGCAGGGTTAATTAGTGTGGGTGATTTTATTGCCCTAATTATCTATGTAGAAAGACTGGTATTTCCCACTGCCCTCCTTGGTTTTACCATCACTACCTATCAAAGGGGAGAGGTAAGTATTGAGCGTTTAGAAACTATTTTACAGGCCGAGTCGAAAATTCAAACCAACCCCGACGCTGTGTCCATGGATGCAGAAACCATGAGGGGAAACATTGAAGCGGTTAATCTCACCTATACCTATCCCGATGCTAACTTTTCCGCCCTTGATAATCTTAATTTTAAAATTCAGGGGGGTGAAACCATTGCCATTGTGGGCTTAATTGGTTCAGGAAAATCTACCCTTGCCAATGCCATTCCTCGTCTTTTGGAAATTGAAGCAGGGCAATTATTTATTGATGGGGTTGATATTACTAAGATTAATTTAGCAGATTTGCGCAGGGCGATCGCCTATGTACCCCAAGAAAGTTTCCTTTTTTCCACCACCATTAAAAACAATATCTCCTACAGTAACCCCATCGGTGAGATGCCAGAGGTAGAATACGCCGCCAAACAAGCCCAAATTCACCCCGAAATTATCACCTTCCCCCAACAATACCAAACCCTAGTGGGAGAAAGGGGAATCACCCTTTCAGGGGGACAACGGCAGAGAAGCTCATTAGCTAGGGCTTTATTTGCGGAGTCAAAAATATTAATCTTAGATGATGCCCTTTCTAGCGTCGATAATAAAACCGCCACTCAAATCCTTGAAAACCTCAAACAAGAAGAAGGCAAAACCGTTATTTTTATCACCCACCAACTAGCCGCCGTGCAAAATGCCGATCGCATCTTCGTCATGGATAGGGGTAAAATAGTTCAAACAGGAACACACTTAGAATTGTTTAACCAAAAAGGACTATATCAAACCCTCTGGCAACAACATCAACTCAAAGAAATTCTATCCTAGTGGAGTGATGAGGATACCGCAGAAATAGAAGTTTAATTGTCAATTCTCAATGGTCCATTGTCAATTCTCCTAACTATAATAGTTATATCCTTCTGATTTCATCGCTCCATGACAGACTTACAATGGCTGTTAATATGTGCGGGTTTAGTATTCTTGATGCAACCCGGTTTCATGTGCCTAGAATCGGGTTTAACTCGCTCAAAAAATAACATTAATGTAGCCGTTAAAAACCTCGCCGACTTCGGCATATCCGTTGCCCTCTTTTGGTGTTTTGGCTATGCCATCATGTTTGGGTTATCCTCCCTAGGATTGATAGGCACAAAAGGCTTTTTCCTTAATGTTGATACAGATATGGAATTGGGGGCTTTTTTCCTCTTCCAAGCCATGTTTTGTAGTACCGCCACCACCATCGTTTCAGGGGCTGTGGCAGAAAGACTCAGATTTGACTCCTACATCATCATTGCCATCCTCGTTTCAGGGTTAATTTATCCCCTGTTTGGTCATTGGGTCTGGAATGGACTAGAATCAGATACCATGATGGGCTGGTTAGGAAAATTAGGTTATATCGACTTTGCTGGTTGTAGTGTAGTCCATGGGGTTGGGGCATGGGTGGGGTTAGCCACTCTTTTAATTATCGGGCCTCGCACAGGACGTTTTAACCAAGATGGAAAGAAAAATAAAATCCATGGGGCAAATTTACCCCTTTCGGTATTGGGGGTGATGCTATTGTGGATTGCTTGGTTTGGTTTTAATGGGGGTAGTGTATTGGTTTTCAACAACCAAGTGGCTTTAATTTTAGTTAATACCCTCATGGGCGGAGTGGCTGGAATGATTAGCAGTTGCATCTTTTCATGGTATCGGGAAAAAATTCCCCAAGTAGAATCTTTGATGAATGGTGCGATCGCAGGATTAGTCGCTATTACTGCTTCTTGTCACATTGTTTCCACTTCTGAAGCGGTAATTATCGGTGGAGTGGGTGGCATTCTAATGGTGGTGGTCAAAAACTGCATAGAATACTATTACATCGATGATGCAGTGGATGCGGTGGCCGTCCACGGTGCGGCAGGGTTTTGGGGTATTTTAGCGGTTGCTTTTTTTGGCAAACCAGAGTTATTAAACACGGGTTTATCCCCTTTCCATCAATTTTTAGTACAACTACTAGGGGCGACAATCTGTTTTATCTGGGCTTTTGGGGTTAGTTGGTTAATTCTGCGGGGAGTTAATCGTATTTTTCCTTTGCGGGTATCGGTGGAGGATGAAATTACGGGATTAAATGTTTCTGAACATCAAGCAAAAACAGAAGTGTATGATCTTATGAAAATTATAGATCAACAAACCCAAACCCAAGACCTCAGTTTGAGGGTACCTGTTGAGCCTTTTACGGAGGTAGGACACATTGCATTCCGTTATAATCAGTTAATTGATAGCTTGGAAAAATCTACGGAAACACTACAAATCAATAATTTGGAGTTAGCCCAAGCCAAGGAAAAAGCTGAGGTTGCTAATAAAACTAAAAGCATTTTTCTTGCGAATATGAGCCATGAGTTACGTACGCCCATGAATGCTATTTTGGGTTTTTCTCAAATTATGATGCGCTCTCAAAGTTTAGACTCTGAGCAGTTGGAAAATATTAGTATTATTAATCGTAGTGGGAATTATCTTTTAAATCTTATTAATAATGTTTTAGATTTATCGAAGATTGAAGCAGGTAAAATGATGCTCAGTCAGAAGAATATTGACCTTTATAATTTATTAGATGAAGTTGATGATTTATTACATTTAAAGGCGGAGGAAAAACAATTACAATTAACTTTTAATATTGATGAAAATGTACCTCGATATATTCGTACTGATGAGACTAAATTACGTCAAGTTTTAATTAATATTATTAATAATTCTATCAAGTTTACGGAGGAAGGAGGAGTCGAAATTACGGCAGAAATATCTTCTTTTAATAGTATTAATAATTCCGCTATTTACGATGAATTTAACTATCAAGATTATCCAGCCATAAGAATAAATTTCACCATTGAAGATTCGGGTATCGGTATTGCAAAGGAAGATATTAATAAAGTTTTTGATGCTTTCATTCAAACAGAGGTAGGCAGAAAGAGTCAAGAAGGTACTGGTTTAGGGCTTTCTATTAGTCGTCAGTTTGTGAAGCTGATGGGGGGTGATATTCGTCTTCAAAGTACCCTCGGTAAAGGAACTATTTTTAGTTTTGATATAGTGGCTAAAATTGTTAGTATTGAGGAGGTGGAAATATCGGAACATTATCACAGTAGAAGGGTAATTGCGTTGAAAAAAGGACAACCTTCTTATCGCATTTTGATCGTGGACGATCGCACTGTAAACCGACTTTTACTGGTAAAATTATTACAACCTTTAGGGTTTGAATTAAAAGAAGCTGTTAATGGTCAAGAGGCGATCGCACTTTGGCAACAATGGCAACCCCATCTCATCTGGATGGATATGCGTATGCCCGTGATGGATGGCTATGAGGCAACGAAGTATATCAAAGGTTTGGGGGGAAATCCCACTGCTATTATTGCCCTTACTGCGAGTGTATTAGAAGAGGAAAAGGCGATCGTGCTTTCGGCAGGATGTGATGATTTTGTCAGAAAACCATTTAGGGAATCGGTTATCTTTGATGTGATGGCAAAACATTTGGGCATTGAATACATTTATGAGCAAGAAACTATTTCCCCATTATCTAAATTTCATGAACCATTAACCATTGAAGAATTGGGCAAAATGCCCCCCAATTGGTTACAAAAACTTTATCAAGCGGTTATTGACTTGGATGATGATTTAGTTTTAGAATTAATTTCAGAAATTCCTCAAAACTGTCAAAATTTAGCTCAAAAATTAATTTATCTAGTAAATAGTTTTCAATTATCACAAATCAGAAAATTAATTGAAAAAATAAACTAAAATATACTATTATCGATACCCTTAAAAAAATGACTTTCGATAAACTATCAACAGAAAATGATTTAATTGGAAGTATCTTGATCGTTGATGATCAACCCGCTAACTTAAGGGTATTAGCAACTATGTTAAAGGGAAGAAAATATAAAGTAAAAAAGGCTCAAGACGGCGAAACAGCTTTAATGGCGGCGCAGTCTAACCCCCCAGATTTAATTTTACTTGATGTTTTAATGCCCACCATGCACGGTTACGAAGTGTGTCAAAAATTGAAATCCAATCCGATTACTAAACATATTCCTGTTATTTTTATTAGTGCTTTAAATGATGTTTTTGATAAAATAAAAGCCTTTGAAATAGGAGCAGTAGATTATATTACAAAACCCTTTCAAGAAGAAGAAGTATTGGCAAGAATTAGTAGTCAATTAACTATCCAAACCCAGAGAAGACTATTAGAAAAAGATAAAAAATTACTACAAATTAAACAACAAAAATTAGAAGAAGAAATCAAACAAAGAAAAGAAGCTGAGGTAATTTTATCTCAATCACGGGCTTTTATTTTTAGTATTCTTAATTCTTCCCTTGATGGCATTGCTGCTCTGGAATCCATAAGAAATGATAAAACAGGGGTAATTCAAGATTTTAGATGTACTTTAGTAAATCCAATTATGGCTCAATTTTTTAATTTAAAGCCTGAAGATTTAATTGATAAATTATTTTTTAAAGAGTTTATAAAGCAACAAAAACATAATCTATTAAAATACCTTCTTGATGTGGTAGAAAAGAATGCTGTTTTCAAAAAAGATATTAAACTTTTACACCATCGTAAAAAACAATGGTTTCATGTCACCGCAGTGAAATTAGGAGATGGTTTTTCCATTACCATTAGAGATATTACCGCACGTAAAAATCTCGAAGTTAAATTAAATAGACTAGCTACCATCGATAGTTTAACCAAAATTTATAATCGACAAAGTTTTGATTTTCGTCTTAGTAATGAATGGTCTAGGTGCGATCGCACTCAAAAACCCTTATCATTAATATTATGTGACATAGACTACTTTAAACCCTACAACGACTTCTATGGACATCAAGCAGGGGATGAATGTTTAAAAAAAGTTGCTAGTATCATGGACAGCATCGTAAAAAGGTCATCAGATTTTTTAGCCAGATATGGAGGAGAAGAATTTGCCATAATATTACCCAACACCCCATCCCCCGGCGCTGTAATCATAGCTAATACCATTAAAGAAGAAGTTGAGTCTGCCTACCTTCCCCATCAAAAATCAGAAATCAGTCAGCATATTACCCTAAGCCTTGGAATCTCTACAGTTATTCCTTCTAACCGCTATTCCCCTGAAGACTTACTCAACAATGCAGACAAAGCCTTATATCAAGCAAAAAAAAATGGTCGAAATCGAGTCTTTTTTAATATTCTCGATTAATAATAGGTCTTTTCAATAAAAAAGAAAATAGAACTAAACATTGCTATCAAAATTAACAAAATTACTATCCATCCATACAAAAAACTAAGTAATCCTACCCCTCGCAACAGGTAAACCACTATTGATAAAGGAACAGTAGTAATCGTTAATATTCTTAATATTTTAGTGATTGTCTGAGTATTTATACGCATTTTTATTGTTCAAAAATTAAATCGTAGCAAATATTAACATTCAATTTGACTAAATCAATCATAACCTCCCTTCATTCGCCCACAAAACTTCCTCAAAGGCTATCACTTCATACTTTAGACCCATAATCTTAATTAATTATAAACAAAATCCAACTTTTAGTATGGAGCAACATTTATAAAAAGCCCACAACCTTTTATTTAATTGACCTTCCAGTATTTTATTTGTTTGAAATTTGTTGCTATAAAATATATTTTGCTTTTGTTACTAATTACTATATTAAAATAATAAAAGTAATATAAAATAGTTTTTAAAAGTTTATAAGATATTTTTAAGTATTTGAAAGGATTTAAATTAAATAAATAAAGCCTTAGAGTCATTTAACCCCTACTTAGTATCTCAATCATCCTGTTAAAAATCAAAAATTAGTCAATAATGCAAACAGAGCAAAATTCTGGAGTTTCACAAAATGACATTGACATTAGCAGTTTACGGAAAAGGCGGTATCGGTAAATCCACCACCAGTTGTAATATTTCCACCGCCCTAGCCAAAAGAGGAAAAAAAGTATTACAAATAGGTTGCGATCCGAAACACGATAGTACCTTTACCCTCACAGGCTTTTTAATTCCTACCATCATTGACACCCTCCAAGAAAAAGATTTTCACTACGAAGACATTTGGCCAGAAGATGTAATTTATAAAGGTTATGCAGGGGTGGACTGTGTAGAAGCAGGGGGACCTCCTGCGGGCGCTGGTTGTGGTGGTTATGTGGTAGGTGAAACCGTTAAACTGCTCAAAGAATTAAATGCTTTTGATGAATATGATGTAATTTTGTTTGATGTATTGGGAGATGTGGTGTGTGGTGGTTTTGCAGCGCCCCTTAACTATGCAGACTATTGTATTATCGTTACGGACAATGGTTTTGATGCCTTATTTGCCGCTAACCGCATCGCCGCTTCCGTCAGAGAAAAAGCGCGCACCCATAACCTCAGATTAGCTGGTTTAATCGGAAATCGCACCTCAAAAAGAGACTTAATTGATAAATACATTTCCCATGTGGCTATGCCCGTTTTAGAAGTATTACCCCTCATTGAAGATATACGAGTATCACGGGTTAAGGGAAAAACCTTGTTTGAAATGACTGAAAAAGATCCTAGTTTGAGTTATGTATGCGATTATTATCTCAATATTGCGGATCAAATTTTAGCCATGCCTGAAGGGGTTGTACCCAGTGAAGCCCAAGATAGGGATTTATTTACTTTACTTTCTGATTATTACCTCAATCCCCCTGCCGATGCGCCCAAGCAGGAAGTTGATGACCTTGATTTAATGATGGTTTAGGTTAATTGATAATTGAGAATGGATAATTGATAATTAAATTTTTCAAGATTGTGAGTTTCGTCCCCTAAATCCCCCAATTCTGGGGGACTAAAAAAATACCGAACTTAATCATAAAACAGATATTCACGGCAATTTACTATTCCCCATTGCCCATTTATAAATAGGAATAAATAAAAAATGACATTAGCACAAGCACCCGTTACCCCAGAATTAAACTTTGAATGTGAAACAGGAAATTATCATACCTTTTGCCCCATCAGTTGTGTGGCGTGGTTATACCAAAAAATAGAAGATAGTTTTTTCCTCGTTATTGGTACAAAAACCTGTGGTTATTTCTTACAAAATGCCATGGGAGTAATGATTTTTGCTGAACCTCGTTACGCTATGGCGGAGTTAGAAGAGGGTGATATTTCAGCCCAACTTAATGATTATAACGAGTTGAGAAGACTTTGTGAACAAATTAAGCGCGATCGCAACCCATCCGTTATCGTGTGGATTGGTACCTGCACCACAGAAATCATTAAAATGGACTTAGAAGGTATCGCCCCCAAACTAGAAGCAGAAATCGGCATACCCATCGTGGTTGCCCGTGCCAACGGTTTAGACTATGCCTTTACCCAAGGAGAAGACACCGTACTTGCATCCATGGCGAATCGTTGCCCCAAAGAAGCAACAACTAACACCGAAGAAAAAGAAGAACGCAACGGCATCCAAAAACTATTAAACTTTGGTAAGAAAAAAGAAGAAATTACCGCCACCGAAAGCGAATATAAACAACATCATCCTTTAGTATTGTTTGGCTCATTACCAGATCCCGTTGTTACCAATTTAACCCTAGAATTGAAAAAACAAGGGGTAAAAATTGATGGATGGCTACCTGCCAAACGCTATACCGAATTACCCGTCATCGAAGAAGGTTACTACGTTGCAGGGGTTAATCCCTTCCTCAGTCGTACTGCCACCACCTTGATGCGTCGTCGTAAATGTAAACTCATCGGCGCCCCCTTCCCCATTGGTCCCGATGGCACTAGGGCATGGATTGAGAAAATCTGTTCTGTGCTTGGAGTGGAAACCCACGGCTTGGAAGAAAGGGAAGCTCAAATCTGGGAAAACTTACAAGACTATGTCGATTTAGTGAAAGGTAAATCAGTATTTTTCATGGGTGATAACTTATTAGAAGTATCCCTCGCCCGTTTCCTCACCCGATGCGGAATGAAAGTTCATGAAGTCGGCATCCCCTACATGGATAAACGTTATCAAAAGGCTGAACTAGATTTTCTCGCCCAAACCTGCCAGGAGATGGGGGTTGATGTGCCTACTATTGTGGAAAAACCTGATAACTACAATCAGTTACAACGAATCAATAAATTACAACCCGATTTAGTAATTACAGGCATGGCACACGCTAATCCTTTAGAAGCACGGGGAATCAGCACAAAATGGTCAGTAGAATTCACCTTTGCTCAAATCCATGGTTTTACCAATGCCCGTGATATTTTAGAGTTGGTAACTCGCCCTTTACGTCGCAATAATAATCTTAAGGATTTAGGCTGGAATCAGTTAGTAAAAAATTAATTCGTAGGGTGGGCACCGCCCACCATTTACAATTAAAATGACTATTTTCCTCTTTTATTCTTCCGTAATTGGGAGAATTTTTAACATAAAACATACAACTACTTTTTATAATTATCACTAATTATAATTGATAACTAAAATTTCGTTAACACTTCCCCTTTTATCACCTTTACTATTGATCATTCTAGTAGCAGAAATACGAGCAATATTAAACCTTTGATAAAGTTCATCAAAAAAGTTGTCATTTATATCTTCGTTTTTCGGATCTGAATTACTGAGCATTAGATAAACTGAATAGCTATCATGTAATTTTTGGTAATATTTAGCCAGTCTTTTTTGTTCATTATCATCAAATGTGAATTGAGAATAAGAGTTAAAATTAGAAGTTTTATTCAAAGGACGATAGGGGGGATCAAAATAAACAAAAGAGTTATTTTTTATATACTTTAAACTTTGGGTATAGTCAGCAATTTCAATATCTACATTTTGTAAAAGATTACAAACATTTAGAAGGTTATTTTTGTCAATAATTTTAGGATTTTTATATTTTCCATGGGGGACGTTAAAGCCTCCTTTTTTGTTGGTTCTAAATAGTCCGTTAAAACAGGTTTTATTTAAAAATATAAATAAAGTGGCTCTTTTAATCCATGCTTCAGAAAAATTTAAGTAATCAAAATCAATTCTTTCTAAGTTATAAGTATCTCTTTTTAGATAAAAAAACTTGTTTTGTTTTTCTAGGTTTTTTGATTTATATTCTTCTGATAATTCGGTCAACTGTTCTATTAATTGATCAACGGATTTTTGAATTGTTTTATAAACTACTACTATTTCTGGATTAATATCTGATAAATAACTATGGCGAATATTATAGTTTTGTACTAGGTCAAAAAAAACTGCACCTCCACCAATAAAAGGCTCTATATAATTAAATTCTTGATTTTCTAGTAGTGGCTTGGGGTAATACTTTCTAAATGTTTCTAATAATTGAGTTTTTCCTCCTGCCCATTTTAAGAAAGGTTTTGCTTTATTATTATCTTTTATTTTTATTGATTTCATTCAATATCAGTCGAGTTCTTATTGGTTTATTTTATATTATGTTAATTAAACAAGGGGCTTAAGCCCCTTACCTTTGCGTTTTCAATCAACCCCTTGCCCTTACATTGGGTAAATTTGGATAAAATAATATGAGTTATTTTGATTGCCATTGAGAAGAAGTTGAATAAATATTCTGTAGATGAGTTTAAAAGGGCTAGTGATGCTATTATTCAAACGGCTAGTTTCCTTAATAGTAGGGGATGGACTCCTGCGACGAGTAGTAATTTTTCCCATGTGATGAGTGATAGTTTGTGTGCGATTACGGTATCGGGAAAGCATAAGGGTAGATTAACCCTCGATGATATTATGGTGGTGGATTTTGATGGTGTGCCTGTGGATGATAAAAAACCATCGGCGGAAACTTTGTTACACACTACTTTATATCAATGGAATAGGGAAATTGGTGCTGTACTGCATACCCACTCTGTTAATAGTACAATATTAAGTAGATTAATTAATCAACCTTATTGGCAAATAGAAGGATACGAACTACAAAAAGCCTTTACAGGTATCAATACCCATAAAAGTAGTGTTACTATTCCCATTTTTGATAACAGTCAAGATATTTCTAGTCTCGCCCAAGGGGTTATCACATATTTAGAGAAGGGTAATCCTTGCTGGGCTTATTTGATTCGAGGACATGGGGTTTATACTTGGGGTAGGGATATGGACAGCGCCCTTAGACACTTGGAAGCGATAGAATATCTAATGGAGTGTGAATTGGAAATGATTAAAATCACAGGAAAAAGATGACTAGCTTAAAGATATTTGATGATAACAACCCCACTCAAACACTTTTTGATAGTGAGGAAATAACAAATTCTTCGGAAAAAATAGATAAAATTGTCTATCATCTCCAACAAGTGGGGGTAAGGTTTGAGCAATGGCAGACTAAGGATGAAATTAAGTTAGGGGCTAGTCAGGAGGAAGTTTTGCAGGGTTATGATGTAGATGTGCAAAGGTTAATCCAAGGGGCTGGTTATCAGGCGGTGGATGTGGTTAGTTTAACCAGTGATAACCCCCAGAAGGATGCTTTTCGGGAAAAGTTTTTAAATGAACATACCCACAGTGAGGATGAGGTGCGCTTTTTTGTGGCGGGGGAGGGTTTATTTAGTTTACACCTCGATGATAAGGTGTTTGAGGTGTTATGCACTAAGGGGGATTTAATCAGTGTACCAGCCAATACTCCCCATTGGTTTGACATGGGGCCTAATCCTAATTTTATTGCTATTCGTCTTTTTAATAATCCTGAAGGGTGGGTGGCTAATTTTACAGGTTCAGATATTGCTTCAAAATTTTCTCGTCTTGAAAATTGAATCTAATTTTGCTGAATTGAGTATAACTTTATTTCATCATTAAGCCATACCTTAAATCTTTGTTTTTCTTATGATTAAAGCAATTTTGACTGATATTGAGGGAACTACAAGTTCTATTTCTTTTGTTAAAGATGTCTTGTTTCCCTATGCCTATAAAGAAATGGAAAATTTTCTTATTCAACATTTTAATAATGATCTTGTTTATGAGCAAGTGAGGGCGGTATGTGAGTTGGAGGGTTTAAAAGATGGTTGTCAACCTCGTCAAATTGCTGAGATTTTAAGGGAGTGGATTAAGGGCGATCGCAAATTAACCCCTCTAAAAGAGTTACAGGGAATGATTTGGGAAAAGGGTTATAAAAATGGTGATTATCAAGCCCATCTCTATCCCGATGCCTATGAAAAACTAACGCAATGGCATCAGGAAAATATCCCTATATATATCTATTCTTCAGGTTCTATCTATGCTCAAAAACTATTTTTTGGCTACTCTGATTATGGTAATTTATTAAACTTATTTTCGGGATTTTTTGATACTAATATAGGATATAAACAAGAAGTAGATTCCTATTTATTAATAGCTGAAAAAGTGGGATTTAAGCCAGACGAAATATTATTTTTATCCGATGTGGAAGGGGAAATAATTGCCGCTAACAAAGCAGGAATGGAAACAGTGTGGGTAATTAGAGACGAGGAACAATTACCAGAAAATAAACATCATAATATTGTTAGTAATTTCCATGACATTAATTTGTAATAGGGAAAATAATATACAACATGATAAAGAGAATTTTGCCCCTTGCCCTAATATTAAGTACCTTTGGTGCTATATCTGCCCAAGCACAAATCAAGCCATCCCCCATCAATCAAGATTCCCGAGTGCCATGGTCACAAGTAATCAACGATCCCTTTGATGGTAACATTGTCTATGACAAAGATTTTAGCTCCAACCATGCCACGGTAAGCAGTTGGACAAGAGATTATATTCGTCTTAGTTATTTTCGTAGAGAGCAAGAAATAACATCCTATCGTAACGTTAGGCGTACCCGTAAGGTATGGCAAAAGGATAAGTATGTAGAGGAAGTATATTGGGATAGAGAACCAGTATATCGTAATTATTGGGTGAGTAACAGTCCACAGCAAATCCTATTTTCTATTCATGGTGTAGTGTATCGATATGATGGAAACAGAGTTTCTGATGAGTTAGCCAGTGCGCTCGCTAATGCCCCAGAAGGTAACATGAGAATACGCTTGATATGGGAAGATGAAAGTACCCAAGATGTTATGATTGGCGGTGGTACCGTTGGCACATGGAAACAAATTTATAGATAGTTTTGTTTAGGGGATGGAAACCAAAAATTGTCTTAATCATCAAGAATTTTGGGTAGATACCCCGTCATGAATGACGGCTTTATATGGTAGGATAATTATATGCCACTAAGACCTTAATGGTAGGTGAAACACCCCGTGGAGGGACACCTGTTGAAAGATGACTTACCGAAATGGAAGTCGGTGCATAGCACTACAGACCCAGCCCCCACAAAGAATGACATTAAGCGAGTGAGAAAGCATAAACAATAAACAAAAGTAAGCTGAAAGCATTGGCTGACAGTGTAGAGGCAATTGACACCGCCTTGTGAACTGCTGTTGTATTGGTACTACGGTACGGTATGACAATGTGGTTGTCCGAGCAATGACTAGCTTTTGTTAGTTATCTCCTCTAAAGAATCCTCGTGGCTTCAGCCCGATGGAGTGTCAACAGTGGTGCAATTAGGACGATTATTCATAAATCTCTCCGCCACGGCAAACCAATCCCCGACAATCTCTTTTTCCTCATTAGAAGTGATTACCCTATCAATTAATTCCTTCCAATCAGGATCATTTTTTGGCAAAATTAAACCATATCTTTCACAGGTAACAGGGGTTTCAGGTAATAAAATAAAATCTCTAGTTAAAGACATATTCAAAGAAGTAGCTGCCCCCAATAAAAGGATACCATCATCGGCAAAAGCATCTATTCTGTCATTTTCCACCGCCCTAACCCCCAAAGCACTACCATTTGTACCTCTATATAAACTAATTTGTGCAGAAGGAAATCTTCGTCTGACATACTCTTCTGTGGTGGTATCACTCAAAACCCCAATTCTGATGTCTTCTATGGCAGTATCATCAATTAATTGTCTTGCTTTATCCCTTGCTACCAAAAATTGAGTACCTGTAACAAAAAAAGGTTGGGAAAAGGATACATTATAGTTTTCTATTTCTCGGATACTATTCGCCCCACATTCTAAATCAACTATCCCATCCTGTACTATTTGAAAACGATTACTTAAATTAGAGCTAAAAATATGGGTAGTAATGATATTACGATTTAAACTTTGCCTTAACTCTTTTTTGATCAGATTCACTAAGTCTAAACAAATTCCTTGCAACTCTCCACTGTTATCCCTATAACTAAAGGGAATTTCATGGGGATTGATACCAACCCGTAATAAACCTTGTGATTCGATTCTCTCTAATACCGTCTCCGCCTTGATAGCAGAATTAACAAACAAATTAATCCCTGAAAATAGGCTAATGGCGATAGTCTTTATGATGTTTTTCCCTATCATCTTCTCTGATACAGAAATTTGAGTTTGATTACCCTCTATATTATCTATATTTTTCTATCTCTCCAAGAAATATCATCATAACGGCCTTTGAAAAACAAAAAACCCTCTCTAAGGGGAGAGGGCTTGTAGGTAAAATAAAACAAACTAACAATAAAACTTAATTGATAGCGACTTTTTCCACTACATCAGGAGACTTAACGACTTTATTGCCAAAACGAGGATTAGTAAGGGCAACCTGTTGATAAGATTCCGTCACATGGGCATTTATGGCTACGGTTTTCACGTCATACAACTGAGTCGCTAACTTAGGATATAAACCAATTCCAATGATGAGGATAAGGAAAGAGGCAGCGATGAAAATTTCTCTGGGTTTAGCATCTTCATACTTTGCATTCATGGGTAAGATACAATCATTACCAAAACAAACAGGCTCATCATTATCTTCGTCTGTATTGATTATGTTGGTAGGTACTCCCAAATTACACATTAAAGTTTGGTCTGAGCTATAAAATAGTTGTCTTAACATGGAGAGTAGGTAAATAGGGGTTAAAATTAAACCCACAGCACTTAGGAGGATGGTTACGGTGCGGAAAGTTGAGCCGTAAATATCACTATTGCTATAACCCACAAATACTGCTAATTCACTGACAAAACCACTCATCCCGGGTAGGGCAAGGGATGCCATGGCACCTGCGGTGAAGAGGGCAAAAACTTTGGGCATTACTTTTCCGATATTACCCATTTCGTCTAAGTACATGGTCTTAGTGCGATCGTATGTTACCCCAGCGAGGAAGAATAGTAAAGCGGCAATTAGTCCATGGGATAACATTTGTAACATTGCCCCACTAATACCTAAATCAGTAAACGAAGCGATACCAATCAAGACAAATCCCATGTGAGATACGGAGGAGTAGGCTAGACGGCGTTTCATGTTGGTTTGTCCAAAGGAAGCAAAAGCACCATAGACAATGTTTACAACTCCTAGGATAACAAGGAGAGGAGCATAATAAACATGGGCTTCGGAGAGTAAACCGAGGTTAAGACGAATTAAGCCATAACCACCCATTTTTAATAGTACCCCTGCCAAAATCATTGATACGGGGGAAGATGCTTCTCCATGGGCATCTGGTAGCCATGTATGGAGGGGGAAAACGGCCAATTTTACGCCGAAGGCAACTAATAAACCACCGTAAAGAAGTAATTCTAGGCTGAGAGGATAGTCTTTAATGCCTAGTTGCACCATATCAAAGGTGATTTCTCCTCCACCGTATAATGCCATGCCCAATCCTGCGATGAGAATGAAGATGGATGCAAGGGCGGTATAGAGTAGAAATTTGGTAGCAGCGTAGCGACGTTTTTTACCACCCCAAATGGAGACGAGGAGATAAACGGGAACTAATTCTAGTTCCCACATAATAAAGAGTAATAATATATCTTGGGCAACAAATACGCCGATTTGGGCGGAATAAAGTAATAATAATAAAAAATAAAATAATTTTGGCTTACGATCTACTTGCCAAGCGGAAAAGATTGATAAAGTAGTAACAAACCCTGCTAATAAGACTAGGGGCATGGATAAGCCATCAACGGATACTGCCCAGTTTAAGCCTATTTCGGGTATCCAGCTATAACTTTCTACTAACTGTAGGCTGGAGTTGTGGATGTCGTAGTGTTGCCAAAAAACGTAACACATTAAAACGAAGTCTGCTATGCCTACTCCTAATGCATACCATCGAAGGCTTTTGCTCTTCTTGTCGGGAATGAGGGGGATGGGTAAGGCTGCGATTAGGGGGAGGGCTATAATTGCGGTGAGCCAAGGGAATTGATCCGCTATCATATACACTTTTTCTATATTTTCTTGAGTGGATAAACTATACCATAGTTTTGTTACGTTTTGTAAAATCTTGTAAAAAGTTTTTTTCTTTTCTTTGAAGATGACTAATTGTTAAGTTTTTTAGAGTTTTTGTTATCGGTTTTCCGTAAGTTGTGGGGAGATATTTTGAATTAATATAATAGGTATAGTAATAATATTTCGGTTTTAGAGACAAAATATATGGCTACAAGTAGTAATTTTCGTGGGGCAATTAAAAATGCCCAAAATAAAGCCTTAGTAGGGCCTAATGTCATCCCCAATGCGTTACCTTATCTGGGCGGTGGTTTAGTTTTAACGGCGGTGGGTACTTATGGTGGTTTGGGGGTACTTCGCTCAAATCCAGGTATTTTCATGACCACTTTTTTTGTGGCTTTAGTTGCTGAGTTAATCTTATTTTTTGTGGTAAGAGGGATTGCGGAGAGGGCTAACAATTCTACTGCTTTACCTTTGTTGGCGGTGTACAGTCTTTTGTCTGGTTATACTCTCAGTGGTCTAGTTTTCGTTGCTTTGGGTACTGATGGGGTAGGAATAAATGGAATTGCGATCGCAGCTTTGGGCTGTGGTGTAACTTTCATTGCTGCCCGAAACATCGGCTCAAACCTATCGGATGAGGATGGTTTAGCCCTCACCAAAACTGTCTCTATGGCAATGATTGGTTTAGTGGTGGTGTTGGTTGGACAGTTAATTTTCAGCCTGTTTGGGGTATATACTCCTAGTTGGCTGGAGGTAGGAATTTCTGGTTTTGGAGTATTCCTTTTTGCTGGGGTTTCTGTGGTAGATTTTTACATCCTACCCCGTACCTATAGGGATGATCAATACCTTAGCGCTGCTTTATCCATGTACCTAACCTACATCAACTTATTCATATTTATCCTTAGATTACTTATTGCCATTAACAGCCGTGACTAATTTGGGATTAATCTAAAAAAAATATGTCTCATTAATTTCATCTTCCCTAAATTCTTTTTGATAGGAGTTTAGGGTTTTTTATTCATGTTTTACGGATAGAGTTTCTGTAGATTAATTAGGATTAATTTTAATTATTATTTATTTTATCCTTAGCCATAGAATTTTTGATGGGTTCAATCTCTGGGGTTTATAGGCTTCATTGTTGAGTCTCTACACAAAAAAAATGGGTGTACATTAACCGAACATCACTAGAGGGATTACCGTTCTATTAATATGTTTTTATTTTTATAAAGGTGTTTTATTATAGTAGTAGCAATAGTAAATATTATTTTTAATAATCGTCTTGTAAAAAAACGATTTAAATTACTAACTCAAAGAAGGAGACATATTTATATATGAACAATAACATTAGAGTGGGGAATTTATTTGGGATTCCCTTTTACATTAACCCCTCATGGTTTTTGGTATTGGGCTTGATGACTCTTACCTATGGAGGGCAACTAGCTTTTACGACTCAACTTCCGGGGATACTTCCTTGGCTTGTGGGGTTATTTGCGTCTTTGTTACTTTTTGCCTCAGTATTAGCCCACGAATTGGGCCATAGTTTTGTGGCGATTTCCCAAGGAATTGAAGTTAAATCCATTACCCTATTTATTTTTGGTGGGTTAGCATCCTTAGAAAAAGAATCTAAATCCCCTGAAGGTGCATTTGCCGTTGCGATCGCAGGACCCCTAGTCAGTATAATATTATTTGCCATCTTCACCGTTATTCAAACCACTACCCCCTTACCTTTAGCTTTATCTTTGGTAGTATCATTATTGGCGTATATCAACCTTATCCTCGCTCTATTTAATATGATTCCCGGGTTGCCCCTTGATGGTGGTAACGTATTAAAAGCCATCGTTTGGAAAATTACAGGCAATCCCCAAAAAGGCGTTATTTTTGCAGGACGTTTCGGACAGTTTTTTGGTTGGACAGCGGTTATAATCGGTGCATTAGGTACATTAAGTGTAATTCCCTTTGGTAATTTTTGGACAGTTTTAATTGGTTGGTTTTTATTACAAAATGCTGGAAATGCTGCCCAATCTGCAAGATTAGAAGATAAACTAAATCACTTCAACGCAGGGGAAGCCATCACCGAAGATAGTCCCATTGTTTGTGAAAATATAACTTTGAGAGAATTTGCTAATAATTTCATCATCGGGAAACAACCTTGGCGCAGATTTCTTGTCACCAATGAAGACAATATCTTAGTCGGAGTATTAGAAGTAGAAGACATAAAAAGCATCTCTACCCATCTCTGGGGTGAAACCACCATTAAAGAATTAATGAAATCCCATGAAAATGTAAAAACCGTTAGTGATACAGAAACTCTCTTAGAAGTTGTAAAAATGCTCGAACAACAAAAAGAGTCAGAATTAACCGTAGTCAAAGAAGACGGTACTTTACTTGGTTTAATTGAGAAAAAAGGAATTACTAAACTTCTACAATCTCAAAAGTAACGGCGGATAAGACACAAAAACATCATAAATTGGCACTACGGGGGGTCAAGTTTTCTACACCCCTCATCCATGGGAGGAGTGTACTTTTTTTAAAAGTGAGCAAGGAAATTTACTCCTCCTCATCCTCCTGTAAAAGCTTTTCGCACAAACTTCTTAACCTCATGCGAGGAATGTAAGGCCATCCCCCCGTTTCTTCCATGTGACGTACTAAAAGATAGAGACGGTGACGATTAGTAGGTAGGGCAGGGGACAAAAAATTATCATTTACCCCACGATGGGTTGCTTCTAATTCTCTTAAAACGTGTAATATTTTTAAGCAGTCTCCCTCACAGCTTTCTGCTAATTCATTTATTTGTTTGTTGATAGAATCTATTTTGTCTTGTAGTTCGTGATGTTTTAGTTCTTGATTTTCCATTCCTGTTAATATTATTATCCCATTGTTAATGATAATCAGTTGAGCTGATATTTATCTAGTTTTTTTGAGAATATTTAACTTAATGTATCCCTCGATGGGGGAATTGATTTCGGGAAACACCCCACAACTTCGTTACAAAACGTTATATTCTAAGAGAATAGAAATAATAATATCTCCATCCATAAAAAATATAGTTAGGTATAAAAAATGCGAGTAATTTTAATGACAGGAAAGGGCGGAGTGGGAAAAACTTCCGTTGCTGCTGCCACTGGCTTAAGGTGCGCTGAGTTGGGATACAAAACTTTGGTATTAAGTACAGATCCTGCCCATTCCCTAGCAGACAGTTTTGATTTAGAATTAGGTCATGAACCCAAAAAAGTAAAAGAAAACCTCTGGGGAGCAGAATTAGATGCTCTGATGGAATTAGAGGGTAACTGGGGCGCTGTTAAAAAGTACATTACAGAAGTACTACAAGCACGGGGCTTGGATGGTGTACAGGCCGAAGAGTTAGCTATTTTGCCGGGAATGGATGAAATTTTCGGTTTAGTAAGAATGAAGCGTCATTATGATGAAGGGGAATTTGATGTTTTAATCATTGATTCTGCCCCTACTGGTACCGCCCTAAGACTCCTTAGTCTTCCTGAAGTTGGGGGGTGGTACATGAGAAGGTTTTATAAGCCTTTACAAAGTATGTCAGCCACTTTACGCCCTTTATTTGAGCCTTTTTTCAAGCCCATTACAGGTTTTTCTTTGCCTACGAATGAGGTGATGGATGCCCCCTATGAGTTTTATCAGCAAATAGAGGCGTTGGAAAAGGTTTTAACAGATAATACTCAAACTTCGGTACGCTTGGTGACAAATCCTGAAAAAATGGTTATCAAGGAGTCTTTGAGAGCCCATGCTTATCTGAGTCTTTATGGTGTTTCTGTGGATTTAGTCATAGCTAATAGAATTATACCTGAGCAAGTTGATGATCCTTTTTTCCAAAGATGGAAGGAAAATCAATCGGTTTATAAACAGGAAATCCATGAAAATTTCCATCCTCTACCGGTGAAGGAAGTGCCTTTATTTTCTGAGGAGATGTGCGGTTTGGCAGCGTTAGAGCGTTTGAAGGATACTTTGTATAAGGATGAAGATCCTAGTCAGGTGTATTATGAGGAAAATACCATTAGGGTGATTCAAGAGGATTCTAATTATAGTTTAGAGTTGTATTTACCCGGTATTCCCAAGGAGCAAATTAAACTCAATAAAACAGGGGATGAGTTGAATGTAAGAATTGGTAATCACCGTCGTAATTTGGTATTACCTCAAGCGTTGGCTGCTTTACAACCTTCGGGGGCAAAGATTGAGGATGATTATCTCAAGATTAAGTTTGCTAGTGTTTCTTAGGTAGCTAGGATTTATTTTGGTGGGTATTGCCCACCTACCCCGTATTTTAATACCTAATTCTAGGGTCAATATAAGCGTTAATCAGATCGATGGCTATACTAGCTATAACGACGATAAGACCGAAAAAAACCATTATTCCTTGTACGGTGGGATAGTCTCTTTGGGATATGGCTTCGTATAGTCTGTTGCCTAAACCGGGCCAAGAAAAGGTAACTTCGGTGAGTACAGCCCCCCCTAGTAGGGCAGCAAAGGTTAAACCCATGACGGTAATAACTGGTATTAGGGCATTTTTAAAGGCGTGGGCAAAGAGAATACGACTTTCGGGGATGCCCCTTGCCCTAGCGGCTTCTACATAATCTGATTGTAGGGTTTTTTTAAGGTTTACCCTGACTATTCTTTCAAAGATGCCACTGATTAAAATTCCGAGGGTGAGGGAGGGTAATGCTAGGTAGTGAAGGGCTGTAAAAAATTGACTAATGTTTAGGGTTAAAAGACTATCCAATAGGTATAGTCCAGTTATTTTTGCGGGGGTTGTCATACCCACGGGAAAACGGGTGCCTAGGGGAAACCATTTTAGTTGGACGGAGAAAACAATTTGCATTACCATACCCATCCAAAACAAGGGCAGGGCGTAGGTGATGATGCCGAATAGTCTCCCTGCTACATCAAAAATTGTGTTTGGTTTTGAGGCGGATATTAGTCCTATACCCACTCCAAGGGCGATCGCCACTACCATGGCAAACAAAGATAATTCAACGGTGGCGGGGAAGTATTGACTTATAACTTCTCTTACCCCTAAGCCACGGCTGGTAATGGATGAACCTAAATCGAAGCGTAATAACTGCCCAATGTAACTAAAATATTGTAGCCAGAGGGGTTGATTTAAGCCCATTTGCTCCCTTAGGGCTTGTTTTGCTGATTCTGGGGCTCTACCTCCTAAAATAGCATCTACGGGGTCTCCGGGGGTTGCTCTTAAAAGTAAAAAGACGATTGTTACGATAGTCCATAACATTAATGGAGCGAGTAAAATACGGGCAATGATGTAGTATTGCAAAGATTTTGAACGGGACATGGATTAATCTTTGGTTATGGCTATGGGTAGGATGATGGAGAATGAAATTTTTAGATGTCCCCCCATTAAAGCACTTTTTGATCAAGCCCTAGTTATTAAAACTTTTTCTTTGTTGATAATATTTGATGACCAAAGAAGTTGCAATCCAAATACCGACCATTAGTAAACCAATTAAACCAAATTGAGCGATGAGTTTTACTAATTGGGGTAAAGGAATTATTCTACCGACAAAATAAGAGAGGGTGACAATCACGGAAGCCCATACGGTGGCACCTGTAAAGTTGAAGAATAAAAATTTACCGTAATTCATCTCGGTAATTCCTGCAATGGGACCGGCAAAAATTCTTAATAAGGTTACGAAACGACCGAAAAATATAGCTTTTCCAGCATTTTCATTAAATTTATGCTTGGCGATCGCCAATTGTGTTTCCTGAAGACGAAAAATTCTGGCAAACTTAACAAAAAGTGACCATCCCCCAATGCGCCCTAACCAATAACCGCAGTTATCTCCGATGACGGCACCAAGAATGGCACTAAACAAAACCCACCAGTAATTTAATTCCCCACTACCAGCTAAAAACCCACCAATTACAGTAATAGTTTCCCCCGGTAAAGGAATACCTGTATTTTCTAAGGCAATACCGACAAACACTGCCCAGTAACCATATTCTTGAGCCAACTCTTGCATTTGCTCTAATGAGAAAAATTCCATAACCATAAGACTTTTTGATTACTTGACAGATACATAACTTAATCAATCTTAACTCAACAAGAGTCTTTTTAGGGCAATAAACAGACCCTTATTCCCTTATTTATCTTAGATACATGGAGATGGAGCAAGACTATTATTTTTTCTCAGGAATGGATGTACAAATGAAATCGATGATTTCACTATGGCGGTTTATATTGTTGGATGGGGGTAAATTAAAATAACTCAATTCCCTACCGATTCTGGTAGCCATAGAGTGAATAGTATGGGTAGAACGATATTTAATAACTTGTTGAGCAAAGTTAAGTATTGCTTCGGCACATATTTCTAATTGGTGATTTTGCTGAAGAATTTTTTTCCCTTCCATACCTATTTGTGCAAACTTTAGAGGGTTATCTAAAAAGTTGTTCAAATGTTCTATTAAGTCCTCTATTTCGTAATGGGGGCGTACAAATGCTACGGCTTTAGGATCTAAATTTGCATACCATTCTGTTTGAGATACTATGCTGGGTAAGCCATAATTCCAAAGGCGCAGTTGACTGCCAGAGGCTTCTCCCATGGAAGGATTACGAAGATTAATGGCAAGACTAGCATTATTTAAAGCCTGACTTAATTCTTTATCGGTAACAAACCCATGGAGACTGACGATATTTTCTAAACCTAATTCCTGAATTTGTCTAAGGACATAGTTTTGATCCCACATTTCCCCATAAATGTTGAGATTAAATTGTTCTCGACGGGGGAGCATGGCAAGAGCTTTTAAAACGGAGTCTAAACAACGATTTTGTCCCATGAAGCCAAACATAATTATTTGATAAGGGCTTTGAGTGCTATGGCGATTTATTTGATTTAAGTTATCTCCGAGGTATGGTAGGGGAGTATATCCTGTCATCCAATAATTTTCTTGGCTTAATTTTTGGTAGGATTGTTTATTGTGGGTCATAAGGGCGATTCCACCTTGAAGAGCAAGGGGAGTCATGGGGTATTTATCCGCCATGGTTGCCATGGGTACAAGACCATCCAAAAATTTTTGAGCATCTTTTAATCCTTTTTTGCCGTAAAGCTGAAAAACTTGATTTAGATAATTTGTTTTATCCTCTGATAGCATATAGAAAAAATCCTGCAACTTATAATCATGAAGAATGACTAACCCCGGGCATTGTTGGCTTATTTTCCAAATATCTCCATGAAAAAGATAATTATTTCCTAATTGATAAATATTCAAATCTGCTTGATTTACTTCATACCAAGAAATATGATCAGGTTTATAATAACGGACAGTAAAAATATCATTTAATTCTTCATCATAATATTCTTGATTTGTCCAAATAGTTACGGTGGCAGATTTTTGTAAAAGAGAAACTATACTGTAAGTATATTTAGCAATATCTGTTTGAGCTGGGGGTAGAGGGGAAAACCAGTTTATTTTCATCGTGTTTAAGGGAATAAATGGGGAGTCAGAAATGATTTTAGAGGCTTACATCTATATACCATGGGTCAAGTTAAGAATTGATCAACTTATCAACTACATGAGTCCAAGTAATATCTAATTCTTGATAATGTTTTCGTGCATTTTTGCCCAAGTGAGAAGCTAAACGATGATTTTCCCATAATTGATCCATTCCTTGTGCTAAAGCAACAGCATTTGATTCTGTGATAACTCCTGTTTCTTGATCTGTTATGAACTCTAAGGGGCCTCCAGAATCACTACAAGTAATAACAGATTTAGAAGATAACATAGCCTCCAAGGTTACATAGCCATAATCTTCATCAAGGGGAGGATATATTACTGCAATGGACTCAGCATAATATTTAATTTTTTCAGCCTCAGAAATTTGACCCACAAAAATAGCTCTATCATTAATTTTTAGCTTTTCGCACATTTGTTTTAGTTCATCTTCATATAAGCCATTATCAGAAGAACCAGCAAACAAGACTTTGACTGGGTTACGAGTATGGGCGATCGCCTCTAAGACCAACCATTGTCTCTTAACCAAATTTAACCGACTGGGAAAGAAAAAATAACCTTGGGGATTCCCGCAATGAAACTTATCAGCATTCTTGGGGGGATGATAAAGAGGGGTTGAATCAAGTCCGTTGAATTTTTTCAATCTATTAGCTACATTCTGGGAATTACTAAAAATATGACGACACTCTTTCAACGCCTTAGTATCCCCATTAATAATAGTTTGTCGAAACTGCCAAGCGTCAGGATCATTCATTAAACCTACAAACTTTTTGCCCCAAAGATCATATAACTCTCTGTGTTGATGCAACAACCAAACAACTTTATTGGGATGATCATTAAAGTAAGCAGGAAACTTAAGAGGAATAATCAAATCAATACTCCTCCCAGAAACATTAGATAAATCAAGAAGGCGAAAGGCAAACATAGTATCTAGTATCCTTTGAGGAGGATAGGCTTCAAAGGGAATAGCAACAATCTCAGCACTATGTCCATGATCTTGTAATGCTGTAACTAAAGACTCCGCATGGATTTCCGCTCCTCCTCTAATAAAAGGCGCTTGAGTTGTAACAACTAATATATTCATCTAAACCGACTATGATTTACCACATCAACTAAACTTAAAGTTAATCGTACCATCATCTTGGATTGAGGGGCGTTGTTAATTCCCTCGCTCGGTAAAATGTTTCCAAACTATGGCGATCGCCCACAAAACGCCAGTGCCAAGGTTCATAACTAATCCCCTGTAAATTATCTCGAGGGAAAGAAAGCTCAAAACTATACCGAGAAGCATTTGCCTCTAACCACCGATAGGCGGGGGTATTCTCAAAACTTTCCTGTAAATTGGTACTAGGGTTATTACCATCGCCAATATCCACCGCATAACCCGTATGATGTTCACTATGACCGGGAGGCGCACTCACCTCCGCCCGTTGTCTTGCATCCTGATTTCTTTGCTCTTTTACTTCAAAAAATAAAAACTCCTGCTCAGAAACCGATCTAAATCCTGAAATAGGAATTAAAATCACCCCCTGATTTCTAGCATCCCTCACCATGGCATTAAATCTTTCCGCAGCTCTTTCCCTGAGTTTAATTCGACCATCTGCACTAATAGACCTCAATTCCGATGAAGGTGCTTCCTCATAGGCTATATGTCCCAAAATATTTTCAGGAGTAATAATTTCTTCCACCTCCTGCACTTCTTCAGAAGGTTGAATCTCCGTTTCCTCCACCACGATAGTTTCTGAATTAGGGCTGTTAGTAATACCATTGATCAAGAAAGAAACCATGATCACTAACAAAACACCACCCATAAACCAGATTACATACTTTTGATATGCGGGGCGATCTACCTTTTTATTACCCTTAGAATTAGAACTTGTATCTCTTAGGGCCGTGGGGATTTCATCCATAAACCTAATAACCTTTGATTTCTTTACCCATTGTATCGACTATTGGACAAATCATGGGCAAGTATTGTTCCATGAACTTGGTGCTATACTCTAAAAAAAGAAAACTAATTTTTAGATCCTAATATTCATTTGTCTAATCCAAACTCAGATACCCCCCTAGATATTGACGAGCAAAACTGGGTAGATGAAATAGATGATTCTATGGAAACCACCCCCACCTATGCCCCCTATCAACCACCCCAAAAAAACTATAACGTAAGTCCCCGAACCATTGCCTTAGTAGAAAGTGCCTTTTTAGCTAGTACCGCTAGTTTAATTTGGTTAATCGACTACTATTTTCGTTTAGGTCCATTTTTGAGGATGTTATATCCATTACCCATAGCCCTCGTTTACATGAGAAGGGGTAGAAGGGCATCAATTATGACCACCATTGTCTCAGGGTTATTACTAAGTATTTTAATGGGTCCCCCCCGTAGTGTTGTGTATATTATTCCCTATGGCTTAATGGGTATTCAACTAGGAGGAATGTGGCGAAATGGCTCTAATTGGTACTTATCTTTACTAACAGGGTCAATTATTGGTAGTTTTGGCTTTTTCTTTCGTTTTTGGCTTTTCTCTATCCTTTTAGGAGAAGACCTTTGGATGTTTGTTATTAACCAAATTACAGGATTGGCAGATTGGATTTTTTTACAGTTAGGCATTCTTTCTCAACCTAGCCCCTTAATTATCCAAATATTAATCTTAGCTGTGGTTTTTGTTAACAATTTAATTTATTGTTTTACGGTTCATTTAGTGGCGTTGTTAATGTTAGATAGATTAAAAAATCCTATTCCTCGCCCTCCAGAATGGCTCAAGATTATTTTAGACTATGAATAGTAATTAATAAAAAGCTATTTTTTTCTGCCCATCTTTCTTACCATTTTATTTTTGCGTTAAACCCTAAGTTGTATATTCAGCGTTGATTTTAACGTAATCATAACTGAGGTCACAACCCCAAGCAATGCCACTTCCTGAGCCACTACCCACGGATACGGAGATTAAAACAGTATCTTCTTTCAAATACTCACCTTGGGAGGCTTGTTTGAGATAATTACTGGCGGCTTGACGGTCAAAATTGAGAGGTTGTCCCCTTTCCATTAGTAAGAAATCCCCTAGTTTAATCATCAATTCATCTTGGTTAAACTGTACCCCTGCCCTTCCAGCGGCGGCGGCAATTCTTCCCCAATTGGGATCTCGCCCGAAAATGGCGGATTTAACGAGGGATGAACCCACAATAGTTTTAGCTATTTTGTTGGCGGAGGAATCATCGATCGCCCCTTCAACCTGTACCTCTATCAAACAGGTAGCACCTTCACCGTCTCGGGCAATGGCCTTGGCGAGGTGTTGACAAACGGCGGTTAACATAGCCTCTAGTTTCTGCCCATTTTTGTCCATGGTGGTAATAGCGGGAGTCCGAGACTGCCCATTGGCAAGGGCGATTAAACTATCGTTCGTGCTGGTATCTCCATCTACGGTAATTTGATTAAAACTTTTATCTGCTGCCCGTTTCAGCATTTCCTGCCATAACTGGGTAGAGACTGCCGCATCACAGGTTACAAAACTAAGCATGGTTGCCATGTTGGGGTGAATCATCCCCGAACCTTTAGAAATGCCCCCTATGCGTACAGGACGACCATCTATGGTGGTTTCTAGGGCTATGGACTTGGTGACTAAATCCGTGGTGATAATGGCTTGGGCTGCTGCTGCCCCTCCGTTTTCGGAGAGTTCATCTACTAATTGAGGAATTGCCCCAATCATCACATCCATTTTTATCCTTTGTCCGATTACCCCCGTGGAGGCAAGAAGAATAGAGTCGGGGGAGATGTTTAATTTTTCTGCCAAAGCGGTTGCAGAGGTAATGGCATCTTGCCAACCCTGTTCTCCTGTAGCGGCGTTTGCCTGTCCTGCATTACATAAAATTGCCCTAGCACTGGCTTTTTTTTGCAAATTTTGGCGACAATAATCGACGCAGGCCGCCCTTACCTCCGATGTGGTAAATACCCCTGAGGCGATCGCCTCGGTTTCCGACCATATTAGGGCTAAATCAGGGTTTTTAGAGGCTTTTAGACCAGCGGTAATTCCTGAAGCCTTAAAACCTTTGGGGGCTGTTATTCCCCCTTCTATTTCTTGCCAATCAGTCATAAGATAATGGATAATTTAAAATGGATAATTGATAATTAAAAGAAATGGACAGTTGACTTTATCTTAATTTGTCAATCTGCCCGGGGTTTTAATATTTAAACATTATTTTTTCGGAGAAAGGAGCATAATCATATTACGACCTTCCTTTTTTGGTCTTTGTTGAATTTCGGCCATTTCCCCCAAATCTAGGGCCATGCGCTCTAACAACTCCTGTCCAAGGTGAACGTGTTGTGCTTCTCTACCTCTAAAGTTAATAGTCGCTTTAACCTTATCTCCAGATTTGAGAAAACGTTTCGCCTGACTGACTCGCACCTGATAATCATGCTCATCAATTTTGTAGCGCATTTTTACTTCCTTAAGATCAGCAGTATGTTGCTTTTTCTTGATCGCCCTTGCCTTTTTCTCTTGCTCAAACTTGTATTTACCATAATCCATAATTCGGCAAACAGGGGGATCAGAGGTTTCGCTAACCAATACTAGATCCAACTCTTTCTCATCCGCAATCCGATTAGCATCTCTAGTGTCGAGGATGCCTAGTTGTTCTCCATCGGTATCGATGACACGAACTTGAGGAAAGCGAATATTATCGTTAATTTTTGGTAAATCTCTTTGATTTCTCTTATTGTTGTTGCTATAGGTCACAGGCTTTGATTAATTTCTCCAATATGCGAATACAACTTTTATACTTACTAAGGGTTTACTTATGAACAATTATAACTTGACTGAACACACTGATCATTATAGTGTGTCCTTGTCGAAGTGGGTCGTTTTTTGTCTATTGTACTGCTAAGATTTAAACCTGAAACAGAATGCAATAATTTTTAATAAAGATTTAAGATTTAATTAACAAATGGAAACAATTCAAAATCTTTTTAATGGCTTGACCGTGGGCAGCATCATTGCCTTGGCGGCAGTGGGTTTAACCCTCACCATGGGAATTTTAAAGCTATCTAATTTTGCCCATGGAGATTTTCTGACCGCTGGGGCTTATGTCACTTGGCTGGTGAATACTAATGGGGTAAATATCTGGCTTTCTATGGTGGTGGCGGTAATCGTCATTACGGGGTTGATGCTACTCACGGAGCAACTGTTATGGAAACCGATGCGTAATCAACGAGCTAGTAGTACGAGTTTGATCATTATTTCCATTGGTTTAGCTTTGTTTTTACGTAATGGGATTTTATTTATTTGGGGTGGAAGTAACCAGAATTATGCCCTGCCATTGGTGGAGGCTCTTAATCTTGGGGGGGTAAGGGTTGCGTACTATCGTGTTACGGTGATTGTTTTAACGGTACTTGCCATTATTGCTCTACATTTTATTTTGCAAAATACAAAAATTGGGAAGGGTATGCGAGCGGTGGCGGATAATATCGATTTGGCAAGGGTTTCGGGGATTAATGTGGAACAGGTAATTTTATTTACTTGGATTTTGACGGCGGTGTTAACGGCTTTTGGGGGTGGTTTATACGGTCTTGTGACGGTGGTACGTCCGATGATGGGTTGGTTTTTGATTTTACCCATGTTTGCGGCGGTAATTTTGGGGGGGATTGGTAATCCTTATGGTGCGATCGCCGGGGGTTTAATTATTGGTATCGCCCAAGAAATGAGTGTTCCCCTGGTGGGTTCAGAATATAAATTAGGGGTGGCTTTAGTGGTTATGATTGTGGTGTTATTATTTCGCCCCCAAGGAATTTTTAAATAACAAAAATACATTGATAAATAAAATGATGTTGCATAGCCAAAATAAGCAACACCAATTTTTGAAAAAGCTAAATTCCCGGTTTACAAACATTGTAATCTTCGTGGGATACCACCGCTTCTGGAGCGATAAAACTGCCACAATCTCGACAAATTAAACGATAATGCCTAGTTACGGGGATACTAATAATGAAGCGATTATGTCTTAGTCTTTTTCCCCTAAAATGAGTGTAGCTGGTCTTATTTTGTAATTTTGAAATAATATCTCTAGCTTTTAGAACAACGTTTTTAGGTAAAGAAGTTAAGTCTATTGGGTCATAATTAAAACTCTGTCGCCACGCATTTTTTGCCCTTCTTTTTTCTTCCCAGATGGATTCTTTCTGGGCGCATCTATGACACTTGCTTCCATATCCGACATGACCACAAGAAAATTTTTTCTTTCTCCTAGACATTGCTTTTCTCCTGATTATATAACAACTTTAATTAATTATTAAAACCGAGATTAATGGCTAATTAAATTAATAATTAAAATACAATAAACTAATTATTTTTATTAGCTAATTTTGGATATATGAAAAAGATAAATCAAAAGTATTCAGCTATAACAAACTTATTTGAACTTACCTAAATTAATATTTTTTTAGTAAGGTATTTTATCAAAAATTCTTATTAATTTGTTCTATATTTTAAAATGTCTTAGCTAAGAATATAAATTAAAAATTGAATACAAATTGATAAAAACTCTGATTTTAAATTTATTTACCTTAACTAACTATGTTTTTAATTTTAGTAATTATTTTTTAGTTATGTTAACTGATATTAAATCCGTAGATAAAAGTAAATTAAGAAGATGAACAATAAACTCAAGCCCATTGCCCATAGAGGATAAGTAAAAGTACAATTTATAGATCGGATTTAGTCTGATATTATCTTTTTGGTGGTTCTAATGTTTCCAGAATTACTATTAAACTGAAAACGCCCAAGGCTTTAATTTAGAATTGATCCCCACTTTTTTAGGATACTAGAATGGATTACTAACAGACAATTATTGTTGCGAAGTATTAAAATTTGTCTTAATAAAACTTTATGAAATATTAATTTAGGCTTCATTGATAGTGTAAATTTGGAACGTGAATTCCTGCCCCCTGAAAAATCTGATAGTGAATTGAGATGATTCTGATATAATCAGACATTGTCAATGGATGGTCAATTAGAATATGCGTTTATCTCAGATGTTATGGGTTACTTTACGAGAAGACCCTGCAGAGGCTGAAATCCCTAGTCATAAGCTATTATTAAGGGCTGGTTTTATTCGCCGTATCGGTAGCGGTGTTTATGCTTATATGCCTTTAATGTGGCGTGTATTACAAAAAGTTTCCCAGATAGTCCGAGAAGAAATGAACGCAACGGGGGCGTTAGAGTGTTTATTACCCCAAATTCAACCAGCGGAGTTGTGGCAAGAGTCGGGGCGCTGGGATACTTACACCAAGGCGGAAGGAATTATGTTTTCTTTGGTGGATAGGCAAAAAAGGGAATTAGGTTTAGGTCCTACCCATGAGGAGGTGATAACGGCGATCGCCCGTGATATGATCAAATCTTATCGTCAGCTACCCCAACATTTATATCAAATTCAAACTAAATTTAGGGATGAAATTCGCCCCCGTTTTGGTTTGATGCGTGGTCGAGAGTTTATCATGAAAGATGGTTATTCCTTCCATACGAGCGTTGAATCCCTGAAGGAAACCTATGCAGACATGGATAAAGCCTATCGTAATATTTTAACCCGTTGTGGACTCAAATTTAGGGCGGTGGAAGCTGACTCTGGGGCGATTGGGGGTTCTGGTTCTCAAGAATTTATGGTTTTGGCGGATGCGGGGGAAGATGAAATTTTATACACGGAAGATGGCAAATATGCAGCTAATGTGGAAAAGGCGGTTTCGTTACCTGCTGAGAGGGTAGCTTCTCCTTTTAGTAGTTTTGAGAAAAAAGAAACTCCTAATACTCAAACCATTGCCAAGGTAAGCGAGTTTTTAAAATGTTCTCCTACTAATATTGTTAAAAATATTCTCTATCAAGCAGTTTATGATTCAGGAAAAACGGTTTTAATTTTAGTAAGTATTAGGGGGGATCAAGATGTTAATGAAGTTAAATTAAACAATGAATTGGTTAAACTTGCCCCTAATTATAATGCTAAAACCATCATTAGTTTAACGGTACCCGATCAAAATGCCCAACAAAAATGGGCGACTAAACCTTTACCTTTGGGTTACATTGCTCCCGATTTAGGGGATGATTACATTGCAAAATCTGAGCAAGTAGAGGGGAATTTTTTACGATTGGCGGATGAAACCGTTAAGGATTTAGAAAACTTTGTCACGGGTAGCAATGAAACGGATTATCATTCCGTCGGGGCTAATTGGGGTAAGGAGTTTACATTACCTGCATTGGTGGTAGATGTTCGTAAAGCCATGGTGGGCGATCGCGGCTTACACGATCCTACACAGTTACTACAAAGTGCGAGGGGTATTGAGGCGGGGCATATTTTTCAACTAGGCACAAAATATTCCGAAGCCATGGGGGCAACCTATACTAACGAAGCGGGAAAAGAAGAACCTTTTGTGATGGGTTGTTATGGTATTGGGGTATCCCGTCTTGCTCAGGCAGCGGTAGAGCAATCCTATGATAAGGATGGTATCATATGGCCAAGGGCGATCGCCCCCTACCAAGCCATCGTCATCATTCCCAACGTTAGCGATGAACAACAGGTAAAAGTGGCAGAGCAAATATATAACGACCTTAACAAAGCTGGTATCGATACCCTTTTAGATGACCGTAACGAAAGGGCGGGGGTTAAATTCAAAGATGCTGATTTGGTGGGTATTCCCTATCGAGTAGTGACAGGGCGTTCATTGAAAGACGGCAAAGTGGAGTTTGTGAAACGTGCCACCAAGGAAGCCCAAGATATTCTTATTGAGGATGTAGTTACAACTATCCTTAAGGATTAAACTTTTATTCCCCCTAAAATGGGGGATTTTTTTCTTTAAAGATTAAAGGCGATCGCAAAAGGATCTGTTTTGTAGCATATGAACTAACAAGCTACATTTACTCGTACTTTAACGATCATTCATTGTCTAAATAATTTTGTGGAGAAGGGGGATTATATATAGGTAGAGGATTACGCCGAATCATTACCACTAAGCTAAGAAAACCGACAATGACCACCAAAAGAGCCGTCATAAAAACCATAAAACGACTAGGCTGATAATCTCCCCTCTCAATTTGCCAAAAAGCCCTGTTGTAGTTGTAAAGAGCAACCCCAATCACCAATATCCCTAACACCACAAGGGCAACTCCTAGATTTTCAGAATTAAGGAAGCCATTATTAGTAAAACTTTCCTGTGTGAAAGAGATTTCTAACTGTTGGAGGAAAATGCCAAAACGAGTGAGGGCAAAACCAAAACCAATGAGGGCGATGGAAGTGCGTAACCATGCCAAAAATGTGCGCTCGTTAGCTTGATGTTCCCTTTGACGATCAATTTTGGGTAACTTAGACATGAAAAAACTTTATTCTAAATTGGCAAACCTTTTCAAGTATGCAATATTGTGACGGGCGAAAGCCTTTTTTGCCCTGCGAATTAAATCAGTTTGATAGGGAAATTCATCCCTTGCATCCATTGGGTAAGAGCGTAGTTTAAACTTAGTACCCCATTCCTCCTCCCTCATCAATACGAGAATTGGTAATTTTAATTGAGTATATTTACTACTGTAGGCCGCTTGATAGAGAATATTAATAATTTTTTCATGATCTGCATCATGTTCAAAGAAAAATTCCGTTGCCACTTGGGCTTCTAAATTACCCCCATTAGAATTAGATATGGCTTCCGTCCATGCCTTATTGTGGGGTATGGTTACGGTATTATCATCGGGGGTTTGAATTTGAATGCCCCGTAACCCATAGCTAACCACCTCTCCATAATGATCTCCGATTTGGATGCGATCGCCTACTCGATAGGGATTTTCAAATAAAGCCACCACCCCAGCAATGATAGAACTAATATAATCCTTAAAAGCAAAACCCAAGGCAACAGCAATACTACCAGTCAAAGCGAGTAAATTAGATTCAGAAAGATTGAAAAATAGCCTAACTAAATAACTAATAGTAGTAATTAAAATAAGCCCTTTCCAAAAAGGTAACGATTGCTTCGTCAACAGACGATAACGACGAGGAACTTTTTCCGCAATCCAATTAACAATTTTTTGGACTAAAAAAGCTGAACTATAAGCAATAAATAAAGCTAAAAGAGCATAAAGTATCTTCTGGAAGCTAAATTCCGTTACCAATTCATCCGACACATTTTCAGCCCCTCCTAACTGAGCAAAAATCAAATATTTGCCTATTCCCTGCACCATAAATTTCACTAATAAAGATAAAAATCCATCATTGCCACATTTCTTTAAAAGCGGAAAGAAATATTTACATAGGGTCCATTTTGATTTACATCTACCTCAAAGTCCGTTGACCTAGTTAAACTTGACTCATAACGGGTATTACCAAAACGATAGCCTAAACCTAAAGAGGTTTTTTGATCAGAAAACTTCCAATCAACCCCAGTGCTCAGATTCCACTGCTTTAAGCCCTCAATGCCAAAACCAGAAAAAGAGCCTCCACTAACCCATGCTAACTGAGGAGAAACATTCACCCTTGCCCGTCCGCCAATAATTGGTGATACTACGGTTTTGTTACCACTAAAATTTGCTCTTCCGAACTGTGGGCTACTAAAATTTAATCCTAAATCAACCCCTGTAATATTAATACCACCAAAAACATCAAAAACTGTGCGCCCTAGGTCAAATTCTGTTTCAACCCCCTCTGGATTTACGTTGGATGGATCATAAAAACGGTAAGCACCCCCAAGAGATAACGACCATAATGTGCTATCTGCTTCGGCGTTTAAAGTCACGGGGATTCCCCCCGAGGAAGGTAAATTGCGGATTACGGAAGCTCTACTATCTAATGATAAATAATCAAAATCAGCAAAAAATCCGAGACGATAATCGGGATTCCAAGCCTTCATCCTACCAAAAAAGGCAAAATTGAGATCATCTTTGATACTTTTTCGGATTTGACCAGAATCTAGGCTAAAATCCCCTGTTAAACTTCCTGCTCCCACATCTCCGTAAATGGTAAAAGGTATGTAAATAGAGGGTTGAACTAAAAAGTGCCAAGAGTTGCTAGATGGGTTAGTTTCCTCCATGGCTAAATCCGAGGCACTCTGGCTAATCAATTCATTTTCTTTTGTAATTTCTTTCTCAAAAAAGTTTATATCTGGTTTGATTTCCGTAATTTCAAGTTCAGGATAGCTACTCTCTTGAGTTACTATTTCATCAAGTTGTGGAGCATTTACACTTATTTCCGAGGCTTGGGCGTTAGGTGCGATCGCCATTACACCATTAATAATAATCCAAGGACAAAACAACAAACTTTTTTTCAACATCACCGTTGACCTTAACACCAAATTTTAAATAGATAATCGTAAGTTTAAAAGACAAAGAATCAAAAAGTCAAAAAATATTTTGAGAATAATAATCATTCTTTTTTAAATTATAAAAATGATGTAACAAAATTGATACTCGAGACAAAAAAATGTAGTCTTAAGATGTAACACGAAAAGGAGAACCAGATCCCATGCGATCGCCCCAGAAAATAATTATAGGGTTATTATTAACAGTCTTACTGGCATTCACAGCACAACAAACCCTCGCCCAAAATCAATCAACAATTCTCGCTCAAAACCCAACCCAAAAAAGTAGTATCCTCTTTGAAAATGTCCGTATTTTTAACGGTCAATCAGAACAACTTTCCGCCCCATCCAACGTTCTGGTTATAGACAATAAAATTGCACAAATCAACACCAACAGAATCAACCCTCCATCGGGTGCTAACCCCACCAGAATTAATGGTAATGGTCGCATTTTAATGCCAGGACTCATTGACAACCATGTTCATATACTCCTCACATCTAGTACCCTTCCCGAACTGTTATCTCCCGACGTTACCGAAGAAACCCTTTTTGCCAGAGCCGAAACCCAAGCCGAAGCAATGCTATTAAGGGGCTTTACCACCATCAGAGACTTAGGAGGTCCAGTTTTTCCCCTCAAAAGAAAAATTGATCAAGGACAAATTCCAGGACCAAGAATTTATCCTAGCGGAGCCATGATTTCCCAAACATCAGGACATGGTGATTTTCGTACCCTCAATGAACGCTCCCGTCGCTTTGGTGGCACCGTATCCCGTGGAGAAAAGCTAGGAGCCACTTTTATCGCCGATGGCAGAGACGAGGTTTTAACCGCCACTAGAGAAAATTTGCGCTTCGGAGCATCTCAAATCAAAATTATGGCAGGAGGTGGAGTTTCATCCATTTATGATCCCATTGATGTAACCCAATATACCCTTGATGAGATGAAAGCAGCCGTGGATGCCGCTGAAGATTGGGGAACTTATGTCACAGTCCATGCCTACACTCCTAGAGCGGTGAGAAGAGCCATTGAGGCAGGGGTAAAATGTATCGAACATGGGCAACTGTTGGATGAAGACACCATGAAAATTTTGGCAGAAAAAGATATTTGGTTAAGCGCCCAAGCCTTTGAGGATAGAGAAACCCCCGGTTTTACGGAAGAGCAAAAAGCTAAAAGGGCTTTAGTGGTTCAAGGAGTTACTAACGCTTTTAATTGGGCAAAAAAATATAACGTTAAACTGGCATGGGGTACAGACTATTTATTTGATCCTCCCCGTAATCAAAGACAAAATCAAGATATTGTCAATTTAGGGGAGTGGTTTACACCTTTTGAAGCCCTCAGATTGATTACCCACGATAATGCTCAGTTATTAAAACTATCTGGGGAGCGTAATCCCTATAAAGGCGGTGCATTGGGCGTAATTGAAAAGGATGCCTATGCTGATTTAATTTTGGTAGATGGTAATCCTTTGGAAGATCTTTCCATTATGGCGGACTACACCAATCAATTTAAAGTAATTGTTAAAGATGGCAAAATTTATAAAAATACCCTCGGTTAATTAATTCCTAGGTAATGGATTATAAGTCCAATGTATAAACTGTACTTTCCCCTAGGGATCGAACATTAATAATTCCCCGACTATCAAGGCACGGGGAGTTTTTTTAGCTTTTACTATTCACACGACTAAAAATAGAACTAACGATCGCCCCTGTTCCGAACATAATTAGAGAGTAGATGGCTGGAGGTATGGCAATTTGGGGATTGTTTAATAGTGTAGCGGAAGTGGCGATCGCAATGGCTAAAGTTCCATTTTGCATACCAGCTTCAATGGAAATAGTCGAACATTGCTTCAAACTTAACCCCATCAATTTAGCAATAAAAAAACTAATTATCAGAGCAATCACATTCAGGGCAAGACTTGGTAAACCCGTAGCTTGAACAAAAGGAATCACATTTTCCCTATCAGCAAAAATCGCTCCCATTACTACTAAAGCCATAAATAAACCAGAAGCAATTTTTACAGGTTTGTCAGCGCGGAGGGCAAAACTAGGTTTATAACTGCGAATAACCATCCCCAAAGACACAGGAATTAGGGTAACGAAAATTATTTGTAGAATGGTTTGCAATACGGGTAAAGAAACATAAGTACCACTGCCCATAAAAGTTTCCATGGCATAGTTAACAATAAAAGGCAGAGAAATAATGGTAATGACGCTAGACAAAGCCGTTAAACTGATAGATAAAGCCGTATCACACTTACCCAAATAAGAGTATAAATTAGAAGTAGGTCCTCCCGGACAGGCAGAAAGTAAGATAATACCCACGGCAAACTCCGGTGCTAAATTCCAAAATCCCATCAGCACAAATGCAATAACAGGTAACACTATCAACTGGCAAAATAATCCCGTCAAAATGGCTTGAGGTTCGATAACTACTCTTCGAAAATCTTTAGGAGTGAGGGTTAAACCCATGCCTAACATAATAGTAATCAAAGCAACGGGTAAAAATATTTCCGTGATAAAACTTGCTTCCATCTTTTTTTTTATCTTTCAATAATCGCTCTATATTCTATTCCCTAAAAGTATTCACACTACCATCTGGACTAAAAATAACCCTTATGGTGACCGATTCTGAACCAGTTAGGGGGGAAACTATTGTTTCTCCTTGGAGAGGTAGAGGGGTTCTATCGATGAAAAATCCTGCGGTTTGTCCTACGGGGGTAATACGAGTGATGGAGCCTTGGGGATTAATTAAAAGCCGATATTCGATGCTTTGGGTTAAATTTTCTGGGGGTTGCCACCTACTGACAAAATAGTTTTTCACTTCTTGTTGAGGAGACGGAGTTGGGGGTTGGGGGCGATTTTCAGGGGCATCATTTCCATTATTTCCTTGGGGATTTCTCGCCTGTAAGGGAGGTACGGTGGGCAAGTTAGGACGACTTGAACCTAATCTGGGTATCGGTGGGGGGGCGGGGGCTAAATCTTGGGGGGGAGGAGGAGGGGGAGATATATTGTTGCTACCACCACGGGGGGGGGTTTCTGGCATGGTTAAATTTCCAGAGTTATTGGACGGGGGAAGGGGTAACGATGCAGAATTATCTCCGTTGGCTGGGGGGGGTGGAAAATTAGCAGGGGGTAAGGGAATGTCTCCTGTGGGGGGGGGTAAGGGTTGTCGGCCTAAAAGATTTTCAGGTACATCGGGTAAGGAGATGGGGGGTAAAGTATCTCTATCTAGGGGGGTAGGGGGCAACACATCAGGAAATTCAGGGAAGGTATTTTCCGTAGCGGTTTCGGTTTCCTCTTCAATTTCTTCGGTCACAATGGTACTGTTATACCACCAAAATCCTCCAACTATTATAAGGGCGATCGCACCTATGCCCACAATACTTTTAAAAGGAGTAAAGGGGGAATAAATTTTATTTTCGCTCTCTCGGAAGTCAAGATAAAAATTTTCGAGGGCGTTGGTAAGGTCTAAAAATTGGGTATGACTCAGGGTAATGGATTGGTTATCCTCTGTTTTAATCAAATGATATAGTTGACCTTTTCCCACCACTAAAAAATCACTACTATCATCATTATTAAGCTCTTTTTCCTCAAAGTCGAGGTTTTGTAAGAATTTATCGAGGTATTGATTGATTTTTGCCCTAATTTTTTCCAAGTAAGGGCGATCGCCCCTAAGAAAGATTACATTATCATTAGGTATTCTGGGATCATCAAAATTCAACTCAAAAGTATAATCAGGAGCTAAACTTTGTCCCTTGAGAGGAAGAAAAGATGGAGGATTATAAATACTCAGGGTGCAAGTGGGGGGGGTATAACTTTTAAATAAAGACTCTTTACTCATGATAAATAATGGATAATTGAGAATGGATAATTGAGAATGGATAATAAAAGAAAATCAATGGTTAATTGCAATTATCACCATTGTCCATAGTTCAAAAAAGAATATAAGCAGAGATCTCGTTAAAATAATGGGATAATAGTATTTTAGAGAATTAATATATATTTTATTTTTATGGCAGAGCAATCCATAGCAGAAGTAATAAAATTACCCCGTACCAGCGAATCAGAACATTTAAAAAAAATACGCCATACCACCTCCCACATTATGGCCATGGCAGTACAAAAATTATATCCTAACGCTCAAGTAACCATCGGCCCGTGGACAGAAAACGGATTTTATTATGACTTCGATTTGCCCGAAGCCTTGACAGAAAAAGATCTTAAAACCATCAAAAAAGAGATGATTAAGATTATTAACAAAAAACTACCCGTTGTCAGGGAAGTTGTCACCAGAGAAGAAGCCCAAAACCGCATCAAAGAAATTAACGAACCCTACAAACTAGAAATCCTCGATAGCATCAAAGAAGAGCCTATCACCATCTATCATTTAGCCGATCAATGGTGGGATTTGTGCGCCGGGCCCCACGTGGAAACCACAGGAGACATCAACCCCAAGGCGATCGCCCTTGAATCCATCGCAGGGGCATATTGGCGGGGAGATGCCAACAACCAACAACTCCAAAGACTCTACGGCACGGCATGGGAAACCCCTGAACAACTAGCAGAATATAAACGCCGTAAAGAAGAAGCCCTCAAAAGAGATCACCGTAAACTAGGAAAAGAACTAGGTTTATTCATTTTCTCAGATCCCGTAGGCCCTGGTTTACCCCTCTGGACTCCCAAAGGCACCCTAATTCGTTCTACCCTCGAAGACTTCCTCAAACAAGAACAAGTGAAACGGGGTTATTTGCCCGTCGTCACCCCCCATATCGGTAGGGTAGATTTATTCAAAATATCGGGACATTGGCAAAACTACAAAGAAGATATGTTCCCCATGATGGCCGACAACGCCGAGGAAATGGAGAAAGAAATCGGTTTTGTCATGAAACCCATGAACTGCCCTTTTCACATCCAAATCTATAAAAGCGAACTACGCTCCTATCGTCAACTACCCATGCGCCTAGCGGAATTTGGTACCGTTTACCGTTACGAACAATCTGGGGAATTAGGCGGACTCACAAGGGTAAGGGGCTTTACCGTAGATGACTCCCATTTATTCGTTACCCCTGATCAACTAGAATCAGAATTTTTCAGCGTAGTTGACCTCATTTTATCCGTATTCAAGAGCCTACAGTTGAAAAACTTTAAAGCCCGTCTGAGTTTCCGAGATCCAGAATCCGATAAATATATCGGTAGTCAGGAGGTATGGGATAAAGCCCAAAGTGCGATCCGTAACGCCGTCCAAAAATTGGATATGGAACATTTTGAAGCCCCCGGAGAAGCTGCCTTTTATGGTCCAAAACTAGACTTTATCTTCCAAGATGCCCTCGAGCGAGAATGGCAATTGGGAACAGTACAGGTGGACTATAATTTACCCGAAAGATTTAACCTCGAATATATCGCCCCCGATGGCTCTCGTCAGCGCCCCGTCATGATTCACCGAGCGCCCTTTGGCTCTTTAGAGCGTCTTATCGGCATTTTAATCGAAGAATATGCAGGGGATTTTCCCTTGTGGCTATCCCCCATTCAAGCCCGTTTGATGGCGGTTAATGATGACTTTTTACCCTTTGCCCAAGAAGTATGTCAAAAGATGCTCTTAGCAGGAATTAGGGCGGAGGTTGATAGCAGTGGAGAAAGACTGGGTAAAATGATTCGTAATGGTGAGAAGGAAAAAATCCCCGTTATGGCTGTTATTGGTGGTAATGAGGTAGAAAATAATACTCTCAGTATTCGTACCCGTGCCAATGGCGATTTAGGCACTTTATCGGTGGATGAGGTAGTTTCTAGGATGGCGGAGGCGATCAAAAATCGTGATGCAGGAATAGAGTAAATAATGGAGAATTGAGAATTGATAATGGAGAATGTGACTTTATCTTAAATTCATCGTGTCTATTTACATTTTCTAAACTACTTACTTTTGCTCCTCTCTGACGGGAGAGGGGTTATGACTTTCCATATTTTCCATTGCCCATTGCCTATTCCTTATGCCAAACAAAGCATTTATTAAACAGATCTAATTTTTATGACCAAATTAATTGCCCATTTAGGCCCTAACGGTACTTATTCGGAAGTAGCCACCTTGATTTATGCCCAAAATTTAAGGGAAGAAACTGGAATAAATACGGAGTTAGTACCTTATCCCAATATTGCTCAAACTCTTTTGGCAGTGTCCGAAGGAAGGGCAGATGTGGGGGTTGTGCCAGTGGAAAATTCTATTCAGGGGATTGTTTCTATTACCCTTGATACTTTGTGGGAATTGGATGGTTTACAAATTCAACAGGGGTTGACTTTGCCTGTGGTGCATAATTTTTTGTCTCGGGGTAACGGGTTAGGGGGTATTAAAACCGTTTATTCCCATCCCCAAGCCCTTGCCCAATGTCAAAAGTGGCTTGATAAAAATGTTCCCCAAGCTCGATTGGTGGCGGCAAATTCCACCACGGAAGCCCTACAGGTGGTTAACCATGATCCGACTTCAGGGGCGATCGCATCTTTACGGGCAGCCCAACTCTATGATTTACCCATCAAGGAAGCGAACATTAATGATTATCCTGATAATTGCACTCGTTTTTGGGTGGTGAGTAAGGATAAAAGGGAGGATGGAGATTATGTTTCCCTTGGTTTTTCCTTTGAAAAAAATAAGCCAGGGGTATTAGTAAAGCCGTTACAAATTTTTGCAGAAAATAATATTAATTTAACCCGAATTGAGTCCAGACCTACAAAACGCTCCTTGGGAGAATATTTGTTTTTCATGGATTTACAGAAAAAAGAGTCTAAAAAAGAGGTAAACATTGCTTTATCTGATTTATCAACTCTTACAAAAACATTAAAGATTTTCGGTAATTATAATGTGGTAAATATAGATTATTCCCAGTGTGAAAAACTACCTATTTAAGCTCTAAGGCAAGATAAGAGAAGGGGCAATGGAGTCGGAGGCAAGAGGCTTAACCCCCTTGTTAAAATAAAGTAATCTGAAAAAAAAACTATGAAAATTACAGGTAAAACAAAAATTCTTGGTATTATCGGCAATCCTATTGAACATTCCCTATCCCCTATTATACAGAATAGGGCGATCGCCCTTTTAAACCTTGATTATATATATGTGCCTTTTCCTGTGCTGGGTGAAGATATAAAAACCGCCCTTGATGGCTTTCGGGCAGTGGATATAAAAGGATTTAATGTGACAATTCCCCACAAACAAGCGGTAATGCCTTTTTTAAGTCATATCACCGATACCGCCAAACTAATTGGGGCAGTGAATACCCTATGGCAAACCCTTGATGGATGGCATGGCACTAATACCGATATTGATGGCTTTATCGCACCCCTCAAGGCTTTAAACCGTAATTGGGCAGATGTTACTCCCATTGTCTTGGGAAATGGTGGCGCTTCTAGGGCAGTAATTGTCGGTTGTGCGCAGTTAGGATGTAAGGAAATAAAAGTTGTGGGACGCAATTTTGATAAACTCAAAGAATTTCAAAGTAGTTGGGATTACGAACTTTTACAAGCAAAAATAACCATTCATCCATGGGATGAGTTAAGCCATATTTTGCCCCAGAGTGATTTAATCGTGAATACTACTCCCCTTGGGATGTCTCCCCATACCGAGAAATCTCCCCTCGATAATGAACAAATTTCTTTGTTAAAACAAGGGGCGATCGTCTATGATTTGATTTATACCCCACGTCCTACCCTTTTATTACAACAAGCCCAAAAACAAGGGGCTACCATTATCGATGGCACAGAAATGTTAGTGCAACAGGGGGCGGTGGGTTTTGAAATTTGGACAGGAGAAAAAGCCCCCGTGGATGGGATGCGTGATGCTTTACTCGATTTTTTGCCAAAAAATTAGCCCAATATCTGTACAATAAACAAGAGTTATCGAGAAATAAATAAGAAAAATATTATAATGCGTATATTCGTTACTGGGGCTAGTGGTTGTATTGGTCATTATATGGCTGAATCCTTGATTAAAGAAACCAATCACGAACTATATTTTTTAGTCAGAAATCCTGATAAGCTAAAATTTGACTATGATTATCGCCCCGGCATCAATATTTTAAAAGGAAACCTCGAAAATATCCTTGATTATAAAGATATTCTTAGCACTATTAACGTTGCCATTCTCACCGCTACCTGTTGGGGTGGAGAAAAAGAATCCTATGCGGTAAATGTAGAAGCTAATATTAACCTGATAAATGCCCTTAGTGCTGAACATTGTCAGCGGATTATTTACTTTTCCACGGCGAGTATTTTAGGGCGTGATAATCAATTATTACCCGAAGCAGGGGAAATTGGTACGGACTATATTCGCACAAAATATCAGTGTTTTGTTAGGTTAGCAGATTTGGCACTGGGCGATCGCATCATAACCGTATATCCTACCCTGGTGTTTGGGGGCGCTGATGATAAACCCTATTCTCACCTTTCGGGAGGATTAAAAGACATTGTGCAAAAATGGATGGGGTTAATTCGTTGGTTTAATGCTGATGGTAGTTTTCACTTTATCCATGGCAAAGACATCGCCACAGTGGTGAGTTATCTAGTAGAAAATGGTGATAAATTAGACCCTATTTATAATAATAAATTGGTTTTGGGTAACGAGTCTTTAACCGCTAGTCAGGCAATCAAAATTATTTGTAAAAAGGTTAACAAAAAGGTTTATTTTCAGATACCCTTACCCATCTGGTTAGCCAACATTTTCATCAAGGTATTTCGCATTCAGATGGCTGACTGGGACTATTTTTGTCTTAATTACCGTCATTTTATTTATACCCAACCCGTAAACCCGAACACCTTTTCTTTACCTACTTATGCCCCCAATTTAGATAGTCTTTTGGACATAACAATTAAATAGAAAGGCGGAAAAGTTAGACTTTTTGAGCTTCAATAGAACACCAATTTTCTTTAAAATGATAGCCTGTGATATGCCAACTATTATTTTTTAAAATTTGTTTGATTTCCTCCGCTTGGGTAACTAAAATGCCACTCAAAATTACCCATCCTTGGGGCTTAATTATATCCCCCATATCAGCAGAAATTGTTGATGGTTAATTCCACTCATAAATTTTATTAAAGTTATTAGTTACCATATTAAAAGTTTCTAATTTTTCGGAAGATAACTCTGTCTTCCACCTTAAATCCAATTTTATCTCAAAATTTAATTCTGAATAGTACTGATCCTTCAATATTTTGTTATCTTGTTGTTGGTTTCTGTATTTTACTATTTGTGCATTTGTTCCTCTACTTCCAGCTATATGATGATGTTCATGTTTAAAGAATTGAAGCATTTCATCACTATAAGCTAGACCTAGTAAACTACAAACGTTACTAATACATTGTTGTGGATTACTTGCTAGTTCTTCATAACGAATTAATTTTTTTGTGCCTTTAAAGGATTGATAAAAATCAATATTTGTTTGTGATTGTTTTAGCCATATTTTACTACGATTCTCAATAGTATTATTAGGATAAGCTCTCAAATAAGAATTAACAACAGCCCTGCCATCACGGACTAGGTATATTAAAATAGGCTGTATTTTATTAGTTTTAAATTCTTTTGAAGATAATTGATTGTTAATCCAAGAAACATACTTACTAGAATCTATTAAAACGTCTTTTTTTATCTTTTCAAATAAAAGACTATAATTGTTAAAAATTTGGTCAATCCCAAATAACTCCCTTACAAAACGTTCAGCTTTTAGTGGAAAGTAAGGCTTAAGACGATGTCCACTCATTCCTAATGCTAGTTGTTCTAATTCCTTTTTACTAAAATTATCTTGCCAAAAAGTGCTTTCTGTACAGCTTGCAATTTGTGTATTACCCTTTGCTAGCATTTGAGGCAATTTAGAAATTTCACCTAGGGAAAAAGCATTTTCATTACTCCCCAAGATTAGGTCTAACATCGTAGAACCAGACCTTCCAATTCCCAAAATAAATACGACTTTTTTTCTCATAATAACTTAGAGTTTTATTTTTTTTGAGCTTCAATAGAACACCAATATTCTTTAAAATGATAGCCTGTAATATGCCAACTATTATTTTTTAAAATTTGTTTGATTTCCTCAGCTTGGGTAACTAAAATGCCACTCAAAATTACCCATCCTTGGGGCTTAATTATATCCCCCATATCAGGAATCATGGTTTTGATAATTTCTGCCAAAATATTACAAACAATACCGTCAAATTTTTGTGTAATTATTTCTTGAACTTTATTAATACTACCCTGATAAACTTGGATATTATCAATATTATTGAATTGTATATTTTCCTGAGTCGCTCTCACCGCAAGGGGATCAATATCTGTGGCTATAACTTTTTCAACTCCTAATAAACGAGCCGTTAGGGATAATATTCCTGTACCACAACCGATGTCTGCAATGGTGAGGGGTATATTTTGATTTTGTAACTCTACCTCCAAGGCTTCCATACATAGTTGGGTGGTGGGGTGAACCCCTGTACCAAAGGCATAGCAGGGATCTAAACGAATTACGTGGCGATCGCACTCAGGGGGAACATCAATCCAAGCAGGATAAACAATCATTTTTTGACCGATTTCCATGGGCTGCCAATGCTCTTTCCAACTACTACTCCAATCTTGATCATCAATGGATTCATAGGAAAAATCAAATTCTTGTCCCTCAAAATCACTCTTAATGGTGGTGGCTAAACCCTGTAATTGAGACTCTGTAACATCCATTTTAGGTACATATCCTTTAACATACCAGATGCCATCATCCTGAATCAGAGCCGAGCCTTTACAACCTAACTCCTGTAGATGCCAAAAAATAGTATCTTCTAAATCAGGCACATTTTTAATTTTAATTTCCCACCAAGAAGAATTCATATAATTTAAATAATCGTTGATAATAAAGGGCTATGGTTTTTATGGGGTTGAACAAGGGGTTTAAACCCCCTGCCTTGGGAAAATAACCTTATAAACTTACCGTATAAGCATCGGTAACACCACCTACCGTAAAGATTTCAGGTAAAACCCCTTCAGGTAAAGGATCATCAATACTAAGTACCATAACAGCGTCACCACGGACAATTTTACGCCCTACCTGCATACTGGCGATGTTCACATTAAAGTTACCCAACAAAGAGCCGATTTTACCGATAATACCAGGTACATCACGGTGGAGGGTAAACAGCATATAGGTATTGGGGGGAACGTTTACGGGAAAACCGTTAATACTGGTAATGCGGATTTCACCATCATTTAACAATGCACCTGTGACGGAGTGAGTACCTTTGGTGCCAACGGCTTCGAGGTAAATGGAGTTACTATAATCCTTGATGGTGGCATCTCTGGTTTCCACTAGGTGGATGCCCCTTTCCTTGGCTTCAATGGCGGCGTTAACATAGTTAACCCTTTCCCGTAATGCCTTAGATAACAAACCTTTGAGAGATGCGGTGACTAAAGGTTGACTGCTATTATCTGCCAAGTCTCCTTGGAGTTTAACATTTAAGCTCTCTACCCGATCGCCCGCTAGTTGTCCTACCAAGTTACCGAGGGTTTCAGCTAAACGCATATAAGGACGTAATTTTTCCATCACTTCGGGGTTTAATCCGGGGATGTTTACCGCACTACGAGCAGGAAGTCCTAGTAATACATCTCTAATTTGTTCGGCTACATCAATGGCAACGTTAACTTGAGCCTCGGCGGTGGATGCTCCTAGGTGAGGGGTTAAAATAATATTGTTGCCTAATTCCCTGAGTTTTGATTCTCCTAAGGGTTCAGAGGCAAAAACATCCAGGGCGGCTCCGCCAATTTTACCTTCCTTTAGGGTTTCATAGAGGGCTTCTTCATCGATAATACCACCCCTAGCACAGTTGATAATTCTGGCGTGGGGCTTCATTTTGGAAAGGGATTCAGCGTTAATTAAGTTAGCGGTTTCCTTGGTTTTGGGAATGTGGAGGGTAATGTAATCAGACTCACTAAAAAGAATATCTAAATCTACGAGGGTACAACCCAGTTGATTAGCTCTTTCTTGGGAAATAAAAGGATCATAGGCTAAAATTTTCATCCCCATGGCTTTCCCTACTTTTGCCACATGGGAGCCAATTTTTCCTAAACCTACTACCCCAAGGGTTTTTTTGTAAACTTCGGAGCCGATATAGCTTTTACGATCCCATTTTCCTTCTTTTACGGACTGATTGGCATCGGGAATGTGACGGGATAATGAGAGCATCATCGCCAAGGCGTGTTCGGCGGCTGCTATGGTGTTTCCTTCGGGGGAGTTTACCACCACAATTCCTTTACGGGTAGCGGATGGCACATGGACGTTATCAACTCCAACCCCTGCTCTACCAATAATTTTGAGGTTATCGGCCGCTTGAATTACTTTTTCGGTTACTTTGGTACCTGAGCGAATCATTAAAGCATCATATTGGGGAATGATGGCGGTTAATTCGTCTTCGGATAATCCTGTTTTGATGTCAACTTGGGCTACTTGACTGAGAATTTTAATACCTGCCTCATCGACAGAGTCTGATACTAGAACTTTTGCCATACTAATATATAAATAATTTTAATTGTACTAAGGGCGATCGCCCCGAGATCAACTTTTATGGATCATCAACCGACCGCCTTTGTCATATTATCATCATTCCTTGTCCTTATCTGCATTTTGGCTCCCATCTTGTGGGGGTACATTGAGCCACAAATTTACTGGGGTTGGGGAATTAACCCATCGGGTTGATCTAATTCGATATTGGGTCCTAAATCAATAACCTCTATATCCCATTGTCCTCGTCTAGCGGTTTCAAAGATGATGTAACGACCGTCAGGACTGATGCGGGGGTTTCTTAGCCAACTACGATAACCCTGGGTAATTAGCTGATTTTGACGGGTGGCACGGTCATATAAAAAAATGTCTGGTCGTCCTTGAATGCTGGAAAGATACACTAAATAACGACCTGTGCGACTAATACTAGGGCTATCGGCGATCGCACCATCCTTATTTAGTCCGGGTAAATCAACCAAAGAACGCTGTTGTAAATCAAACAAAAGAATTTCCCTACGACCATAACGGTTGGATACCATGGCCAACCAACGCCCATCCCCACTAATGGCAGGTTGTTCATCGTTATAGCGACTGTTGAGGGAATTGGGGGTAATGGAGATATTATTGCTACCACAACCGCCCAAAAGTAAAGCAGAGCCTAGCAATAGAGAGATAGGAATTAGTTTCAAAGGACTAATCAAAACACAATTATTAATTAGTAGTCAAAATCAGGGGAACCAGAAGGGCGATTGTTGACAGGGGGACGAGGTTGGTTGTCTGGCTCATTGCCATAGCCATCATTCTCCCCATCAATGGGTTGATAGTCCACATATTCACTGCCCATGGATGCCACCATGTCTTCGGGGGAGCGAGGGCGACGGGAAGGGGGTCTTCTGCTAGGACGACCACTGGATTCTCCACGGGGTGCCACAGGGCGATCGCCCCTAGAACTTCTGTTACTGCGACGGGGTGGATTATCATCCCAATGGTCAGGGGTATCATCCCAATCAGGTTCATAGCCACGACTACCAGAGGCAGGACGACGGCGAGAACGGGGCATATCATCCTCCCCATAGCCATCAGGACTACGACGGGTTTTACGGGGGCGAGGAGCTTCTTCTACATAACTACTGCGACGACTAGAAGTTCTATCGGGGCTACCCTCAAGACGACGACGGGGAATAACTTCCCGCTCAGGCTCTTCTTCCTCATAGGAATCATATTGATCCAACTCAGCCCGATATACCCGACTCACAGGGCGATCTTCTTCCATATAAGAACCCGTACGCTTTGCTTGATCATTAGTTGCGCCCCGAAGGCGAATTGTCTCAATGGCAAAAAATACCGCTGACCCTGCCAACAATAGTTGACTAAACTGCAAAATAGGATCTAAACGCCATCCATGCCACAATAAAATACCGCCACACAACAGGCCCACAGCGGCAAAGAAAATGTCATGATCCCTCGAAATTTCTGGACGGAGCGATCGCATCAAATACAAACCACCCCCCGCCACCGCCAAAAATATACCTAAAATACTGGCAGAATTAAGACCAAAATTGACCATTCCCAAAACATTCGGGGATGTAAAAATAAAATTAACCATTACTAAAAAAATGCTTTGCTATCTTTTTCCTATCTTAACTAGATTCACCCGTCAGATTAAATAACTTCTAATTTATATCAAAAAAACAAAGCCCTCAAAATATATTTTAACTCGAACACAAATGTATAATCATAAAAAGAGGGGCTGAAACTCAACCCCCCTCATAGCCTTAATTAACGGCGAATTTTGTCAGCTTGGCTAACGAGGATTAAACCAACGGTTGCAGGGATTACAACAATAGCACCGCCCCATACCAAGCTCCAGAGAAAATTAGATAAAGAAGGAGTCATAAACTTTTTATACTGTGTATTTTCTAAAATATGGTCTTATCCATTTTATCTTACAATAGAGAGGAATTTAAGCAAAAATAAACTATCTTAACCTATGAATTTAGCCATTATTAGTACAATAATATTAGGAATACTGTTATTGGTGATGACCCTTTTGTTTATATTTCGGATCGTTATGACATGGTTTCCCAATATTGATGTTAGTAAATTTCCCTACAAATTAGCGTATTTACCCACAGAACCATTTTTGATTCCTACCCGTAAAGTTATTCCCCCCCTCGGTGGTATTGATATTACCCCCATTGTTTGGTTAGGTATCGTTACCCTACTACGGGAAATTTTGTTAGGACAACAGGGCATTATTACCATGGCCATGAGATAGTGTTTCCTGACAAAGACTTATATCAAACACAAAAAATTGTTACGTGTTACTTTTCAACCTTGTATCATAGATTACAGAAAATTGAATTAAGCAAGAACAGAAAATAATGGATTCAATCGAAGTAAGTGGTATTCGAGCCTACGGTTACACAGGACTATTTCCCGAGGAAAGAACATTAGGACAATGGTTTGAAGTAGATTTAACCATGTGGGTTGATTTAACCCCCTCCGCAAAGAGTGATGACATCGAAAAAACCGTTGATTATCGTCAAGCCATCAGTATGACTCAACATATTATTAAAACAGCTAAATTTGCCCTAGTAGAGAAATTGGCGGATGTCATAGCAGAAGATGTGTTGAAAATTGACCTAGTTACTAAAGTCAGGGTAAAACTATCCAAACCAGCTCCTCCCATTCCCGATTTTAGTGGAAGAATTACTATAGATATTACCAGAAGTCAATAGTCTTTGCAAAAATTTACCTATTTGTCAACTATTACTACAATTTTTGTGGGTCATATTTAGGCTCTATCGCCCTCTAGCTCATTATTTCATCCTCTGGCTTTATTTTTCTTTCTTTTTCTCCGTGAACGAAAATATAAGAAATTGGGTCAAATTGATTAAGTAAGCTAGAAGGCTATTTTTTTGAGCATGGATGATTAATTAATTTTTTTGAAGACAACCGTAACCAAACAAAATATTTTAAGTACCATAAATATGGATGGTAACAGTTCAATCAAAATAGTCAGAAGATCAAAACCATTTTTGATTATTAACCATGAATAGTTGAGTAGTTATTTTAGCTTTGTGTAAATAGTTCCCTTGCTGTGGTCTAACGGAGGTTTATATGGTGTACCGTTTTAAGAATATGAGCATTGCTTTGTGGCAATACCTTAATCAACCCTTGTTTTGTAATGATGTGCAACAGTCAGTATGGAAACCAAGTCGTTTTTGGTATCTTTATAAAATTAAGTTTTTGGAAGCCTGTTTAAGTAAAGAATTTTTTGCAGAAGTCCATAATCCACCTTCTGGCCATGATGAGTTTAGGGCTGGAAATTAATTAACGGGCTGGGGTTGGAGTTGGCGAACAATTGACAATTGACCATCAACCATTAACAATTAACAGTGGATTAGCCATTAAGTATGCTCCAACATAAATTATTTTAATTTCCGATGATTGATAATCTTAGACAAATTTTTGCCACTACTCTTAAACAAACCTTTGGGGATGATGTCACCCTGATTGAGCCTTTAGTTGTTCCTGCTACTAATCCTCGATTTGGGGATTATCAATGTAATGTGGCTCTTCCCCTTGCCAAGGAGTTGAAAGAGAATCCAAGGGCGATCGCCCAGCGCATAGTTGATAATATAAACTTAGAAGAATTTTGTCAACCTTTGCAAATTGCAGGGCCGGGGTTTATCAACATCACCATCAAACCCGAATACATTGCCCAAAAAATCACCTCCGCCTATCGGGATGAGCGTTTAGGAGTAACAAAAATTAAGTCAGAAGGTAAAACCATCATCGACTTTTCTAGCCCCAATATCGCCAAAGAAATGCACGTGGGGCATTTACGCTCAACCATAATTGGTGATAGCATCGCTCGAATTTTAGAATTTAGGGGGCATGATGTCCTAAGACTAAATCATGTGGGGGATTGGGGTACTCAATTTGGAATGTTGATTGCTTTTTTACGGCAAGAAAAACCCGAAGTATTAACCACAGCTAATGCGGTGGATATTGGAGACTTAGTTACTTTATATAAACAGGCAAAATTAAAGTTTGATCAAGATCCAGAATTTAAAGAAGAAGCCCGTCAAGAAGTCGTAAAATTACAGAGTAAAGATCCTGAAAGTATTAAAGCATGGCAACTTTTATGCGAACAGTCTAGGAAAGAATTTCAAATTATTTATAACCTTTTAGACATAGAATTAACTGAAAGAGGAGAATCTTTTTATAATCCTTTTTTAGCTGAAATTATTAATGTCTTACAACAGCAAAATTTATTAGTAGAAGATCAAGGGGCTAAATGTGTTTTTCTGGACAACTTTGTTAATAAACAAGGTGATCCCTTACCCTTAATTGTGCAAAAATCTGACGGGGGTTATAACTATGCAACTACGGATTTAGCTTGTTTAAAATACCGTATCCAAGAAGATAAGGCCACTAAAATTGTTTATGTAACCGATGCAGGACAAAGTAATCATTTTACCCAAGTCTTTCAAGTAGCTAAAAAAGCTAATTTTATTCCCGAAAATGTTGAGTTAATCCATGTTCCTTTTGGGTTGGTTTTAGCAGAAGATGGTAAAAAAATCAAGACTAGATCTGGAGAAACTATTCGTTTAAAAGATTTATTAGATGAAGCGATTAATCGGGCTAGAAAAGACTTAGAAAGTCGCCTTGAAGGTGAGGAAAGAAATGAGGATGAAACCTTTATTAATCATGTTAGTAAAGTAGTGGGTTTGAGTGCGGTAAAATATGCTGATTTAAGTCAAAATCGCACCACGGATTATAAGTTTAGTTTTGACAAAATGTTGGCTTTACAGGGTAATACGGCACCTTATCTTTTGTATGCCTATGTGAGGGTACAGGGAGTTAGCCGTAAGGGCAATATTGATTTAGATAATCTGGAAATTAATCAGCCTATTATTATCCAAGAAGAAAGCGAATTAGTCTTAGCAAAACATCTTTTACAGTTAGATTTCATCATTACTGAAGTAGAAAAGGATTTATTACCTAATCGACTTTGTTTATATCTATTTGAATTAAGTCAGAAGTTTAATCAATTTTATGATCAATGTCCTATTTTACAAGCGGAGGAGGATGTTAAATTATCTCGTTTAATTTTGGCTGATTTAACGGCTAAGGTAATTAAATTAGGTTTATCTTTATTAGGAATCTCTGTCTTAGAAAGAATGTAGATTTTATAATTAAGAATTAATAATGGAGAGTGGATAATCAAGACCTAAAGATTACTTTTTTATCGGGAATAATTTTGTTTTTCTTTTAAGTCTCGGAAATAATTATAGTTAGTTAGTTAAAATAATTGGCACAAATAATGGACGGGCAAGGGGTTGAAACTCCTTGTTTGATTTTCCTTTCGTGATGAAATGCCCATCAGGTTTTGAAATCAAATACTATTTGATCTGTGTTAGGCTAGATGTTATGGAAAAGGTGTTATTCACTGGAAAAGCATCTATTTTTTATCATTTTATTTTTTTCTTAGTAATTATCTTTATATTTTTCGATGTTTTTAGGCGGAATATTTCGCTATAAATTTGGCTCGATATACTATAAACAAGAGTTAGTAATAATTTCTTTTTTATTTTTGGGAGCTTTTTTTTTATGTACTGTTAACCTTGGTAATTTACCGTTTTATGATGGCAGAGAATATTTCTTTGCGGAGATTTCAACAGAAATTTATCAATCTTTTTTTAAAAATTTAAACTGGTTATTTCCCCATTATACGGAGAGTATTTATGGCACAAAACCTCCTTTGATGCACATTTTGACTGCGATGGCATATCATATGTGGGGTTTTAATGAGTTTGCTACTCGTATTGTGGGGGCAACCCTAACGGCGTTATCTGTACCTTTAATTTATTGTCTGGGTAGGGAGTTATTCCCTATTCGTTTCTATGCTTTATTTAGTGCCTTAGTTTATCTTACAACGACCCCTGTAATTTTTTATGGTCGCTTGGCGATGTTTGATGGGGTTAGGTTATGTTGTGAGATTTTTTTCTTTCTATCTATTCTCATTTCCCGTCGTGATTTACGTTGGGCTTTGGGGGTGGGTATCAGTCTTGCTTTTATTTCCCTTACGGTGGGATGGGATGTGGCGATAGTTTTAAGTGCGATCGCCCTTATTTTTTTATGGTACGATACTCCAAGATTGTTAAACTCTGGCTATTTTTGGTTGGGCATCATACTGGGGCTAATACCAGCATTGCTGTGGTATGGCGGAGAATATTTCCATACAAAACAAGATAACTATTCATTGATTGATATTGAATTACCAACCTTGGATATATTATATTATTCGCAATATTCTATTGTTAATGTATTAAGTAAATTCTCTTCTTGGATTGTCATTGGTTGTTTTGGGTTTATTTATGCTTTTAAAAATAAAAATTATAGTTGGGGAAAATTATGTTTAATTTGGTTTTTTCTCTCTCTTTTTCTTAACTTTTTTTTCAACCCTGCCCACAATTATACCAACCTAATTTCATTATATATTCCCATGGCGATCGCCTCTGGCTATATCTTAGGGGAAACCATTAGACAACCCCCATGGATACCTTACCCCCCATCATGGGGTTATTTTTTCTGTGTTTTAAGTTTTATTACCTTAGGTATTGCCCTATTTTATCTCATACAGTTTAATCACTGGCATGGCTCATTATTTTCTATCCTAACCTCTTATTTTATCTGCTTTTTTACTGCATTTATTCTTATCCAACAACAAAAAGAATACTTTATATTTATTCTTTTTTGGGGTAAATATATTAGTTTAATTCTCTTGTTTAATTTACATTAAAATAGAAGGAGAAAGCTACCATGAATTTTACTCTTTTCCCATAATATAATATACTTTTCTAAGAATTTATTTATCTGTATTCTCACTTGCGCAGCAAAACCGCTCTAAATTATGCTTAACGCTTTCCGTCCTCTCTATCCCCTATTCTTCGCCTCCTTGAAAGGTAATCCTGAAAAAGCCCATCTACAAAGTTTGGATATTTTGGCGAACATTGATCATAATCGGCATAAATCTTGGGGTAAGTGGACGATTAGGGAATTTGAAAAGTCTTTTTGTACAGATGTACCCTCCCTCAAACAATCCCTGTGGGGGCTTAATTTTGACCATCCCATGGGACTTGCTCCCGGTTTTGATAAAAATGGGGTGGGTGCTGGAATTTGGTCTAGTTTTGGCTTTAGTTTTGCAGAGTTAGGGGCAGTAACCCTCCATGGGCAAGGGGGCAATCCTTTACCGAGGATGTTCCGCATTGAAGGAGATAAGGCTTTATTGAATAGAATGGGGGCAAATAATGAAGGGGCAGAGGCGATCGCCCTTAGACTAAAAGAAACGTGGGAAAGAAGCCCTAGGAAAATTCCTGTGGGTATAAATCTGTGTAAATCGAAGATAACGCCCCTAGAAGAAGCCCATCAAGATTATTTGGGTAGTTTTGAGGCTTTACGCCCTTATGCCGACTATTTTGTAATCAATGTTAGCTCTCCGAATACTCCCGGGTTGCGATCGCTGCAGGGGGGGGAACAGCTAGAACCCATTTTAAAGACCCTACAAGAAGCAAATCAAGGGGAAAAACCCATTTTAATCAAAATCGCCCCTGATTTAAGTTGGGACGATATAAAAGGCATTTTAGACCTATCTAGGCAGTATAATTTATCGGGCATTGTTGCCACAAACACCACCATCAAAAAAGAGCAACTCACCACTAAAATCCTTAAAGAAACAGGAAATTTATTAGTAGATGAAGCAGGGGGCATCAGTGGTTTACCCCTAAAACAACGCTCCACCGAAGTAATACGCTTTATCTATCAACAAACCCAAGGAGAATTACCCATTATTGGAGTAGGAGGAATTTTTAACGCCGAAGATGCGTGGGAAAAAATCACCGCAGGGGCTACTCTATTACAAATGTATAGCGGTTGGGTATATGAAGGGCCTTGGGTAGTCAAGGATATTTTGACAGGTTTACAAACAAGGTTACAACAGAAAGGACTGAGTAATATTAGTGAGGCGATTGGCGTAGATAATTGATAATTGACGATGTCAATATAAACTTGACTATAATTAAATGAAATGGATCGTACATTTACGCTGAATAGTATCACCTTTATTTGGAATGAAGAAAAAGCCAAGCAAAATTTTATCAAACACAAAGGCATTACCTTTGAAAGAGCTTGTGAGGCATTTTTTGATCCTTTTTTAGTGGTAATTGATGCTAGTCGCAATTATGAAACTAGAGATGCTGTTATTGGTATGGATAACCACAATTACCTTTTATTTGTAGTTCATATCCAACAAGAAGATGACATGATTCGCATTATTTCCGCCCGTCAAGCAACCCGTCAAGAGCGTAATTACTATGAAAATTGAGACTTTGAAACAGAGACTTAAAAAAGATCGCCCCATGGAAAGTGTTACTCTTCGTATCCCCGAAGATGTGGTAGAAGAATTAAAAACCATCGCTCCTTTATTAGGATTCTCAGGGTATAAGTCTTTAATTAAAGCCTATATAGGGCAAGGATTACGTCAAGATTTAGAAAAACTAGAACAAAGTAATTTATTGAACTTAATTGATAGCTTAAAACGTCAAGGAGTGGAAGAAAAGGTTATTAATGAGGCATTAGCAGAAATTTGCAATTGATTTTTGGTGTTGTTGAGTTTAAATATGGGTTTAAGTGGGGAATAGGTAATGGGCGATGGTGACAACATCTTTAATACTCAGTTATCAGTATGATTGTTTTAATCATGTGTCATCGTAACTATGAGACAACAAAACCTGATAATTATTCATTATCAATTCTCAATTATTCTTCCCTTGTCCAAAGTAAGGTAAAATGTAACAGTCGTATTTGCAGATAAACAAAGAATTGCAGTGATTGAACGCTATACATTGCCCGAGATGGGCGAAATTTGGACTGATAACTATCGACTAAAAACATGGCTACAGGTGGAGATTGCCGTATGTGAAGCTCAAGCCGAATTAGGCCATATTCCCAAGGAAGCCGTAGAAGAAATCAAAGCAAAGGCAGCTTTTGACGTTAACAGGGTATTAGAAATTGAAGCGGAAGTGCGCCACGATGTTATCGCTTTTCTAACCAATGTTAACGAGTATGTGGGCGATGTAGGGCGTTATATCCATTTAGGTATGACTAGCTCTGATATGCTAGATACCGCCTTGGCTTTACAGATGGTTGCTAGTTTAGATCTCATTTTAGAGGCAGTGGAGGAAACAATCCAAGCAATTCGTTATCAGGCACAACAACACCGTTATACTGTAATGGTAGGACGTTCCCATGGTATCCATGCTGAACCTATTACCTTCGGTTTTAAATTAGCTGGATGGTTAGCGGAAATGCGCCGTAACCGTGACCGTTTAGTAAAATTGCGTCAAGATGTGGCAGTGGGTCAAATTTCTGGGGCTGTGGGTACCTATGCTAACATTGAACCACGGGTAGAGGCGATCGCCTGTAGCCTTTTAGGACTCAAACCTGATACCGCATCAACTCAGGTAATTTCTAGGGATGTACACGCTGAATTTGTCCAACAAATTGCCCTTGTAGCGGCTTCATTAGAAAGATTTTCCGTAGAAATTCGCAATATGCAACGCACGGACGTTTTAGAGGTAGAGGAATATTTCTCTAAAGGGCAAAAAGGCTCGTCTGCTATGCCCCACAAACGTAACCCTATCCGTAGCGAACGTATTACAGGGATGGCAAGAATTATCCGTGGTCATGCGGTAGCCGCCCTTGAAAACGTTGCCCTCTGGCACGAGAGAGATATTTCCCATAGTTCTGTGGAAAGGGTCATTTTACCTGATACTTGCATTTTGATCCACTTTATGCTCAAGGAAACCACTAATTTAGTTCAAAACTTGTTAGTTTATCCTGAAAATATGCTCCGGAATATGAATGTATATGGTGGGGTAATTTTCAGCCAAAAAGTTTTACTGGCTTTAGTGGCAAAAGGCATGAGCAGGGAAGATGCTTATCGTATTGTGCAAGGGTGCGCTCACCAAGCATGGAATACCCAAGATGGTAATTTCCGCAAGTTAATCGAATCTAGTCCTGATATTCAGAAACATTTATCAGCAGATGAGTTGAAAACTTGTTTTGATCCTAATCAGCATTTGAAAAACCTTGATCAGGTGTATGAAAGACTAGGTATTTAGATCCCCCCTAGCCCCCCTTAATAAGGGGGGAATAAATACGTTTCTATATAGTTCGGGCTTCTAGCCCGATTTCTGAACAAATCAGGAAAAATCATTTTTCTCTAAAACCATGAAAATTGCTGTAATTGACTATGATATGGGTAACTTGCACTCGGTATGCAAGGGTTTGGAAAAGGCGGGGGCAATTCCCGAAATAACCGATTCTGCCGAGATAATAGCCCAAGCCAAGGCGATTGTGTTGCCGGGGGTGGGTTCATTTGATCCTGCTATGCAACATTTAAAGGAGCGGAATTTAGTTGAACCACTCAAAAGGGCGATCGCCTCTGGAACACCATTTTTAGGTATTTGTTTAGGTTTACAAATCCTTTTTGAATCCTCAGAGGAGGGCAAGGAGGAAGGATTGGGGGTGATAAAGGGTAAGGTGCGCCGTTTTCAATCTGAACCAAATTTAACCATTCCTCACATGGGATGGAATACCATGGCAAAAACTCAACCAGAACATCCTCTGTGGGCTGGATTACCCCCTGAAACCTATCTTTACTTTGTTCATTCATTTTATGTCGATCCTGCCGATAAAAGCGTCATTGCGGGGGAAGTAACCCACGGTAGTCAAACAGTTACCAGTGCGATCGCCCAGAAAAACCTTATGGCAGTACAATTTCACCCCGAAAAATCTTCCGATTACGGTCTAAAAATCCTCTCCAATTTTGTTAACTTAATCGGTAGCTGATATGAAATTCCCCATTCCCTGTTCCCTAACTTTAAAATAACAAAAGGTAACAAACTGTTACAGTTCATAACAGACATAGTAAATAGGGGTTAACTCAGTGATAGCATTGCCTAGATAGTAAATGTCATTTCTATAAAAGCAATATCTCTATGAGCGAAACAATCCAATTAACAGGTCAAATGCCTAAATTTGGCGGAAGCACTGGCGGTTTACTTTCCGCTGCCGACAGAGAAGAAAAATACGCTATTACTTGGACTAGCAGTAAAGAGCAAGTATTTGAAATGCCCACTGGTGGCGCTGCCATTATGAATGAAGGAGAAAACCTATTTTACTTTGCCCGTAAAGAGCAATGTTTAGCCCTAGGTACTCAATTACGCACCAAATTTAAACCTAAAATGGAAGACTACAAAGTTTACCGCATCTATCCCAACGGTGAAGTACAGTATCTCCACCCCGCTGATGGTGTATTCCCTGAAAAAGTAAATGAAGGGCGCGAATTCCACGGCAAAAAAGATAGAAATATCGGCAGAAATCCTGAGCCTGTAACTCTCAAGTTTTCTGGTAAAAACCCCTATGATGTTTAATCAATAGGCTTACAAAATACCATAATATAATTCCCCTCTCTCGGTTTTGAGTAGGGGATTTTTTTATACCGCTCTTTTATTACTTTGTAAATAGTAAGAGTTTTCGAGGCGATTATTTTGATATTATAAAGAGAATAAATATCCCATCAAATATTATTTTAAGAGTAATCATCAATCTATGTTGCGTAAAATTCCCCTAGCATTAGTTGGTTTAATAATTGGTTCAATCTTAACAGCTGTAGGCTTTGTTGCATATGCAAAAGGAAACTCTACCCTAAATTTAGCAGGGTTTTTCTATGGTATTCCCCTTTTGTTAGGAGGACTCGCCCTCAAAGCAGCCGAATTAAAACCTATCCCCTTCTCAAAAGAAACCCCCAAAGAAGTTCTTACCCTCAGAGAAACCCAAGCCACCGATACCCAAAATCAACTCAGAAAAGATGTAACCCGTTATCGTTATGGACAAGAAGCCCACCTTGACGATGCCCTAGAGCGTTTAGGATTAAGCCCTACCGATGAAGAAAGACCGGTTTTAACTACTATTAAGGAAATAGAAACCGATGGTAGATACACTTTAGTTTTACAATTTCAAACCCCTTTAATTAGCAAGGAAATATGGGAAGAAAAATTAGATAAAATTACCAAATTTTTTGGTCCGGGTATCACCGCTCAAATTCTTAATTTTGATAATAATATAATTGATTTAGCCCTCATTGCCTCATCTCAATCTAGCCCTGTTGAAGTTGCCTAACAACACCCCAGAAAAATGAAAGACACCCAAAATTCTAGCCCCCATAAACTACTCCTTATTGACGATGATCCTAACTTAATTTTGTTGGTTAAAGACTATTTAGAATTTAATGGTTATCAAGTTTGGATAGCGAGTCAGGGAAGGGAAGCCCTTAGTATCTTGGAAAAGGAAATCCCCGATTTAATTATTTGTGATGTGATGATGCCAGAAATGGATGGTTATACCTTTGTGGAGGAAATACGGCAAAATCCTCAGTGGAATCAAATACCGATTATCTTTTTGTCAGCCAAAACCCAAACCCAAGATAGGATTAAGGGGTTAAATCTAGGGGCGGATGTATATTTAGTAAAACCGTTTGAGCCAGAAGAGTTAGTAGCACAGGTAAAATCAACCCTCAATTATAGCCAACGTCTGATTAATAGTTATGGTGCAGGCAATGATACGAAACGTATTCAAGTACCAAAATCAGTGGAGTTAACCCCCACAGAAACGAGGGTAGTAAGTTTGGTTTCTCAAGGTTTATCGAATCGGGAAATATCCATTGAGTTGGGGGTAAGTCAGCGCACCATAGAAAGTCATGTGTCGAATATGCTTAATAAAACAGGGTTACATAACCGTACAGAGTTATCCCGTTGGGCGATTCAATCTCAGCTAGTTTAGGATCATTTTTCTAAGATAGCTTAATTTCTCATGGTTAAGGATATATACCATGGGGCAAGGGAAAACGCCCCATATTTTACTCTTTAGCCGAAATAGTCAGGCTCGTTACCTTTTATCCATTTGATATTGCAACCAAGGCTAGGCTTTTGATTGTGGTCGATTTCTTTACCTGATAAGAGGGCTTCGATGGCGTTGCGCATATCCACCCCATTAACGGGAATATCGAGGCTGGGGCGACTATCATCTAATTGCCCACGGTAAACTAATTTTAAGTCACCATCAAAAAGATAATAATCGGGGGTACAGGCGGCACGGTAAGCCTTGGCTACCTCTTGAGTTGCATCGTAGCAAACGGGGAAGTTAAAGCCTTCTTCTTCTGCCATTTCTTTTAATTTTTCGGGGGCATCATCGGGGTAGTTTTCAATGTCGTTGGGGCTAATGGCAACGATGCTTAAACCTTGGGAAAGATAGTCTTTACTTAATCTTGCATATTCTGCCCTAACGTGTTTTACAAAGGGGCAATGACAGGATAGAAAGATAACGAGTAAGCCTTTGGACTGGGCAAAGTCTTGTAAGGAGATTGTTTTGCCTGATACGGTGTCAGGGAGGCTAAAATCGGGGGCTTTGGTGCCTAATTCCAACATCGTGGAGGGTGTACGTGCCATAATTTCTGATTTTTGATAGGTTTACTGTGGTCATTATCTCATGATTTTTTATTTTTTTTGTTGGTGGTAAAGGGAAACTGAGCCCTATTTATCGGTGTTAAAATATAGACTATATAATGTTTTTATAGGGATATAACTTGTCTTTGTTAAAAATTTTGTCTCTTAAATAAACAATATTCTTGGAGTTATAAATATGAGATTATCTAGCAAAAATTACGAATCACGCCTCGATACGGTTTATGATGCCATTGTGGTTGGTGGTGGTATGGGGGGTTTATCGGCAGCTATTTATTTGGCTAGATATGGTCTAAAATGTTTGATTATCGAGAAGGGTAAGGGGCGCTCGGTGTGGATGCAGGATTTGCGCAACTATTTAGGAATTGATCCTGATGCCCCGGGTAGGGATTTGATTCAACACGGTACAAAACAAGCCCTTGACTGGGGGGCTGATCATCTTCGGGCTTATGTGGAGGATGTGAAGGATGAGGGGGATACTTTTGCGGTGAAGGTGAAGGTGGGTAAAAAAGATAGTGTTTATCCTGTTTTCCGTAGTAAATATATTATTGCAGCGTCTGGGGTAATGGATGTTTTACCTCAGTTGGAGGATATGCAAAATGTTTATGATTATGCTGGTTATACTCTCCATGTATGTATGATATGTGATGGGTTTGATATGTGGGATCAGAAGGCGGTTTTAATTGCTGGGAAGGAATCTCAAATTAATGCGGCTTTTGTTCTCAATTGGTTTACTCCCTATATTACTGTTTTGACCCATGGTTTATGTACTGTGGGGGATGAAATGAAGCAAAAATTGGCTGACCATGGTTATCCTTTATATGAAGGTGCGATCGCCCGTTTCGTCGGCGAAAACCATAAAATGCAAGGAGTAGAGCTAGAAGACGGTACATTTATTGAAGCTACTACAGGGCTAATCAATATGGGTTCTATTTACCATAATCATTACCTCAAGGACATTGAAGGCTTGGAATGGGATGGAGAAAACCTTATCACCAATGATATGGCACAAACCAGCCACGATCGCATCTTTGCCCTAGGGGACTTGAAAAAAGGATTAAATCAAGTATCTGTAGCCGTAGCCGATGGCACCTTAGCCGCCACCCAAATTTGGCGTAATATTCGTCGTAAAAGTGAGCCTAGAAAATGGATAGAAAATATTAATTGAAGTACCCTAACTTTGCCTAACGGCTGAAGATAGGGATTCTAACAGCCAATTACTTGACCGTTCATCCACTCAAGCAACACAAGTTGCAGAGGGTTGGTAGGCTCAGAAACTACTGCTTCTGATACATCCCGACTAATCGAGCCTGTTGATTCAGGCTTACCCGTAACTTCCTGAGCGACCCCCAGTAGGGCATCCAAACTGATGCCAAGTATATCTATACCACGCTGTGCCAAAACAATACCTGCATTGGTATCAGCATCAGCAGGGGTATTACAAAATAGACACAAAAAACTTTCCTTGTGTCTATTTTGCTTGTCCTTAAATCCACAATGAGAACAAGTTTGAGAGGAATATTTGGGGTCAACTTCTAGGAAAATATGTCCAAACTTTTCAGCTACCTGACGAATTTTCTGTTTAAG
>NZ_JBSZCP010000032.1:0-31579 GCF_054166785.1 Cyanobacterium sp. | reverse complement strand
GAAAAATCTAGTTAGAAATAGTAAGTTATCAAAAAGTATTAATGATGCTGGTTGGAGTCAGTTTCGTAAATGGTTAGAGTATTTTGGGATGAAATACCGAAAACTAACTATTGCGGTAAATCCAGCCTACACAAGTCAAGACTGTTTTAAATGTGGGAAACGAATCAAAAAAAGTCTTTCCACAAGAACTCATGTTTGCAGTTGTGGATATGTTGAAGATCGTGATACACAAGCATCATTGAATATTTTAAGAAAAGCTACCCAAGGGCATTGGGGAAGCAAGTCCGAGTTATTGGACTTAAACGCTTGGGGAGATTTGTCCTCTATCTTGGTTGGTGGCAACACCTGCCAAGGTAAGACGAGTCAGTGAACCAAGAATCCCCCGCTAAAGCCTCAGCTTAACGGTGGGAGTGTCAATCAATCACAGGTTTACTAACATGACCACGTCTTTTAATGGGAGGACGAGGAGTACCCTTAGAAAGAGCGCTGGGGGGTAAATTATTGCTATGGTTAGGTTTACGACGGGGATTAGACCTAAATCTACCACGTTCTTGATCTTCGTGAACTTCGAGATATAAAGTATCACCAACCATTTGGGCTGCAGTTTGTAACACCGTGCGGATAGCTTGAATATTACGTCCTCCCTTACCATAAACCCTTCCTTTTTCTTTTTCTTCGAGGGCTAGACGAATCCAGATTCGTTTGGTACTAGCTATATACTCACAATTGAAACTAAGTAATTCGGGAGATTCTAACAAAGGCTCGACAAGAAAACGAATTAGCCCATCATAATCAGGGCTAGTAGCATTATCTAAATCAAGATAAGGTTGTTTATTAAGCATTTAACTGTTCAAAAACTTTTGCTTTATTTAAAATAGAGCGCACAGTTTCGGTGGGTTGGGCGCCATCTTTTAAGCGAGTAACAATAGCAGGGACGTTTAATCTGGTTTCATCGGTGCGAGGATTGTAAAACCCTAATTCTTCTAATGCTCTACCATCACGGCGACTACGGCTATTGATAGCAACGATACGATAGCTAACTTCTCTTTTTTTTCCTAATCTTTTTAAGCGTATTTTAATCATAATAATAATTTTAATGTACTGTTAATCTTGGTTGATGGGTTAAGATTTAGTTGACCCATACTATGATACTAAAATTTGCCCCTAATTGCTAATATTGCTTTTTTTGAAAAACATCGACATCTTCCATAATGTCTTAAAAAGAGTTAAAGTCCTTATCAGGAGGATACTTTAATTTATTTTCCTAGACTGCTCAAATTATTATCCGCCTTTATCTGTGTATTTGACTATCTATGAATTATCTTCCTAGCATCCATCAAGCAGTAAGACAGCAAAATTTGTCCATGGTGGAGAGCCTTTTGGCTCAGGATAATAGCATTGTCAACAGTATTGACTCTAACCATAATACCCCTTTGATTTATGCAGTGCAAGGGGGAAACAGTGCGATCGCACATTTGTTAATGGAAAAAGGGGCTAATGTAAACTATCAAAACCATCCCCATAAAATGAGTGCCTTAATGTTCGCCTGTGCTAAAAATTACGTATCCATCAGTGAGCTATTAATTACCTCTGGGGCAGACGTAAACCTAACTAACGACGATCGCACTCCACCATTAATGATAGCCTGTTATTGGGGATATAAAGAAATAGCCGAACTGCTACTAAAAAATGGAGCCATGGTCAACTCCCAAGACATCGATGGAGATACCCCCCTACAAATAGCCATCAAAAAAAACCATAGCCCCATAATAGAACTATTGATCAGCCATGGAGCAGACTTATATCAAGAAGAAGGAGCATTAAACCTCGCCATCGACTACCATAAACTAGACATAGTAAAAACCCTCATCAAAGAATCCATCGACGTAAATCGAGGCAACAAAGACGGCTTTACCCCCCTCATGAATGCCTGCGCCCAAGGAGACATCGAAATAGTCCGAGTATTACTAGAAGCCAAAGCCCAAGTAAACCTAAAAGATAGCTACCAAGAAACCGCCCTCCACTTAGCCTGTTTAGAAGGACACTTTCAAATTGTCGAAGCACTCATCAAAAAAGGAGCAGACGTTAACGCCATCAACTCAGAAAAAGATAGTCCCTTACTCATCGCCTGTGTACAAGGTCATAGTGAAATTGTAGCAGAATTACTTAAAAATGGGGCAAACCCCAACTACGCCAACGGGCAAGACTATCCCCTAACCCTCGCCATCATCAACAATTGGCAAGAAATTACCTACTACCTCCTCCAAGCAGGGGCAAATCCCGACGTACGATTAGCCGATGGTAAAACTGTACTAATGAAAGTATGTGACCAAAATAATCTTGACATGATTCGCTGTTTATTACACTTTGGTGCTGATGTAAACTTAGAAGATAAAGGAGGAGGTACAGCCTTAATGTGGTCAGCCCATCGAGGACACCTCGAAGGAGTTAAACTATTAATAGAAGTAGAGGGTATCAACATCCATCACCGTAACCAAAATGGCTATACTGCCAGTAGTTTAGCCGAATATAATCAATTTGATTATGTAACAGAATTTTTGAACACCATAGCAACAGAAAATGGTTAATCATAATAGTAAATAAAGTTCATGACAGAAATTTGGGGCGCAATTATTGTCTTTGTGGTATCTCCTCTTATTGGTGCTATTCCTTTGGTGGATTGGTTTACCTATGCCGTTTCAGGAAAAAAGTTAACAAAATTAGGTACAGGAAATATCTCCGTATCCACTGCTTTTTATCATGGTGGTAGATTGGCCGGAATTTTGGCACTACTATCAGAAGCAGGAAAAGGTATCGCCGTAGTTTTAATGACGAGGGCATTTTTCCCCCTAGGCTCATCATGGGAGATAATGGCTTTAATTGCCCTGGTGATGGGGCGTTATTGGGCTGGAAGGGGGGCAGGTTTAACCAGCGTTACTTGGGGTATTATGGCCCATAATCTGGGGGCTGGATTATTAATTTTTTTGTTGGGCAGCATTAGTTTTACGATTTTTCGTACTCGAAAAGGGGGTAAAATTGGCTTTTTAGGGTTGATGGTGGTGGTATTATCGGCTCAAAATATTAACTCTCCAGAATATATTTTTGTCACCATTGGTTTAGTTAGTTTATTGTTATGGATTTTTGATCAAATTCCCGATGATGGGGAGTTAAAGTCTAGTCAAGTGTTTTCTTTTTTTCGGGGTGATAGTGGGGTAGTTTCTCTATCTCAAAAATTAAATCCTGATAAAGTGGGGGCGAAGGCGGGGAATCTTTCTTTGTTGAAGCAGTGGGGTTACAATGTGCCTGATGGTTGGGTAATTAGGGCGGGGGATGATTTAGATACTTTTTGTGATTTTGCTAATCCTTCCATACAAAATCCTTTGGTGGTGCGTCCTTCCGCTTTGGATAAGGACTCTTTGACGGTATCGGCGGCGGGAATTTATGAAAGCTATCTAAATGTTACGGATGGGGCTACCCTTAAGCAAAGAATTATTGATTGTTTATCGTCTTATCACAGCCCTGTTGCCCTGAATTATCGTCAAAATCAAGGTACGGAGGAAAAATCCTTGGTGGTAATTGTGCAGAAGCAAATTAAAGGGGAGTTTTCGGGGGTGGCTTTTAGTCGTAATCCTATTAATCAATTAGATGATTGTATCTGTATTGAAGGTATGGCAGGAGACACAAATAAGTTATTATCTGAGCCTATTTCCCCTGAAAAATACCAAATTTATTTAGCCGATGAGGTACTAAAAGGCAGAGGTAACATTCCCCCATTTATATTATTTTCTGTGGCAAAAATAGCGAGAGAAATTGAAAGGGCAAATCAAAATATTCCTCAAGATATAGAATGGAGTTATGATGGACAGGTTTTATGGATTTTACAAAGCCGCCCCATAAGTACCCTTTACCCTCTTTGGACGAGAAAAGTTGCCCAAGAAGTGTTTCCCTATGCTTTACCGCCGTTGTCTTGGGAAATCCAACACATTTTAATAAGTGCTGTTGCTAAGGATATTTTTTCTATTATTTTACAGGATAAAGTTAAAGATTTAGACTTTAGTAAAATAGGAGTTTTACATTACAGCCATGGTTATTTTAATGCTACTTTGTTATCAGAAATTTTCCTATTAATGGGATTACCTCCCGAAAGTTTACAGTTTCTAACGGATGGAGAAACATTTGCTAAACCTTCTCTTTTTTCTATCTTCAAAAATATTCCTAATCTGTGGCGATTATTTACTCAAGAATGGACTTTACTTAAGGATTTTTGGGCTAAGGGCGATCGCACTTTTAATCCTCTATTAGATGAACTAGAAGAAATAAATCCAAAAGAATTAAATAACCAAGAATTATTAAACAGAATAGAGCATATATTAGAAGCCTTAAAAAAGGTTACTTATTTTAAAACTTTAGCTTATTTAAGTTATAGTATCCGCCAAAAAGTTTTTAAGATAAACCCTCAAGATTTAGATAGCACAAATATCATAGAAATTAAAGCTATTAAAGAACTACAACAAATTGCGATCGATACCCGCAATCTATTTTCTGGCATTCAACTACAACAACTAGAGCCTGAAAATTATCCCTCCTTTTTTGCTAACCTTTCCGAATCCACCGATGGAGAATCAGTGATACAAAGACTTAATGAATGGATAGAAAAATATGGTTATTTAAGTGAAAAAATAATCGATATATCCGTTCCTCGTTGGTCAGAAAATCATCGTATCATGAAAACCATGTTTACTAAATTTGTCGCTGATCATTCCTTAAAAAATATAACAAAAAACCATCTAAATATACCAAATATAAAACAAAAAATAGTCCAAACTAGATACAACTTAAAAGGAGAAATAGTAGATATAAACAATAAATTATTAGCTCATCTCCGATATGGCTTTATAACCCTAGGAGAGAACCTCTATCAAGATCAATATTTAATAGATAAAAAAGATATATTTTTCCTCAAATTTAACGAGATAAAACAATTAATTACCGAAAAAAATGATCCCCATAATATTTCTAGCTTAATAAATAAACGCCAACAAAAATGGCAAGAATACAAAGAAATCAAAATAATTCCTCACCTAATATATGGTCAAAGTCCCAAAATTAATATTGATAATAATATATCTCCCCATATCAGTCACAATCAACTCCAAGGCATTCCTGCCAGTATGGGCATCATTGAAGGAAAAATAAAAATTATTCGTACCCCACCGCAAAAAAATATCAACGTTGACAAAGAAACAATTATCATAGCCCCCCATATCGATGCTAGTTGGTCATTAATTCTTGCGCAAGCAGGGGGATTAATTACAGAAGCAGGGGGGCAATTATCCCATGGGGCGACCATTGCGAGAGAATATGGTATCCCTGCAGTCATTAACATTCCCCAAGCCACCAGAATTTTAAGAAATAATCAAAGGGTACGCCTTGACGGACAAAAAGGCATCATCGAAATTCTATAATACTAGAACTATTATTACCATTGGTAAATTTAACTAAAAATCATACCCTAATTGACCAACCCCAAGTATAGTTTATCAATCGGAATTAGTGGTGCGCTGGAAACTTAACCATAATGAAAACCCTCCCCCATAAATTTGGAGAAGGGTTAGGATTGCTACAAAATGATTAAGCTACAGGTTGTTTTTTGGCTTCTTCTTGGGCTAGGAATTTTTCTAACTCAGTGAGAGCATCCGCATCAACCTTGGTTTGCATAGGACAGAATTTAGGACCACACATAGAGCAGAATTCCGCAGTTTTGTAAATATCTGCAGGTAAAGTCTCATCGTGATATTCCTTTGCTCTTTCAGGATCTAAAGATAACTCAAACTGACGATTCCAGTCAAAATTATAACGAGCCTCAGAAAGTTGATCATCCCTATCACGGGCGCCGGGGCGATGACGGGCAATATCCGCCGCATGGGCTGCAATTTTGTAAGCAATTAAGCCGTTACGTACATCCTCTGCATCGGGTAAACCTAAATGCTCTTTGGGGGTAACATAACATAGCATAGCAGTACCATACCATCCTGCCATGGCAGCACCGATCGCACTGGTGATATGATCATAACCAGGGGCAATATCAGTAACTAAAGGCCCTAAAACATAGAAAGGAGCTTCAGAACATTCCTCCATTTGTTTTTTAACATTAAACTCAATTTGGTCCATGGGTACATGGCCTGGCCCTTCCACCATCACTTGTAAATCATGTTCCCAAGCACGGCGGGTAAGTTGTCCGAGGGTTTTTAACTCAGCCAATTGAGCCTCATCGGAAGCATCATGGGTACAACCAGGGCGCAAAGAATCCCCTAAACTAAAAGATACATCATACTTTTTGAAGATTTCGATAATATCGTCAAAATGAGTATAAAGAGGGTTTTGTTTATGGTGATGCAACATCCAACGGGCAATGATACCACCTCCACGGGATACAATACCGGTAATACGATTACGCACTAAAGGTAAATGTTCGATTAAGATACCAGCGTGGATAGTCATATAATCCACACCCTGTTGAGCGTGTTTTTCGATGATATGTAGAAAATCCTGAGCGGTTAAATTTTCGATGTTACCATGGACGCTTTCTAGGGCTTGGTAAATAGGCACGGTGCCGATGGGTATGGGAGAAGCGTTGATAATAGCGGTACGAATTTCATCTAAATTACCGCCCCCAGTGGACAAATCCATGAGGGTATCTGCCCCATATTTCACTGCTAAACGTAGTTTATCTACTTCCTCATCAATATTAGAACTGTTGGGAGAAGCTCCAATATTGGCGTTTACCTTACACTTAGAAGCAATCCCGATACACATAGGTTCAAGATTAGGGTGATTGATGTTTGCAGGAATAATCATTCTGCCCCTGGCTACTTCATCCCGTATTAATTCAGGGGGTAAGTTTTCCCGTTTTGCTACATAGTGCATTTCTTCTGTTATTACACCTTGACGGGCATAGTGCATCTGAGACACGTTAGCCTGTCCCCGTCTTTTCGCAATCCATTCTGTTCGCATATTTTGATTCCTCTATAAACAGCTTTCCTACGCTGGTATTACCCAGTCTCAGGTTCTAAGGGTTTTTCTCAGCCTAATTTTTTTAGACACCCCTAGCTATTTTTCAATTTTACCATCGATTTATCTTTAAAGAACTCGGGAAATAATTGAGAATAAAAAATCCCCTCACCATTATTGGGCGGGGGAATGAAGTAGAAGAAATAATGTTTCTTAATCAATGGTTGGGGCCTGGAGGGCTACAAATTGATTTTCGGTTTGTTCAGCAATTTTGGTTTCAACTAAGCCAGGCACGGAGTTTCTGAGTAGTGCTGTAAGTTGATTGGTGGTGCTGTCATAAATTTGGGTGACAATTTTGGGATATAAACCAATACCGATGATGGGAATTAGTAAACAAGCGATGATGAATACCTCTCTGGGTTCGGCATCAATGAGTTTGGTATGGGATACTAATTCTTCATTTTCTGGCCCGTACATCAATTCTCTGAGCATGGAGAGGAGATAAATGGGGGTCAAAATTACACCAACGGCGGCGAGGGATACCATGATTACTTTAAATGTCATACCATAAGCATCACTGGTGGCAAGTCCGATAAAAATCATTAATTCGGCGACAAATCCACTCATGCCTGGCAGGGCGAGGGATGCCATGGAGCAAGTTGTCCACATGGCGAAGATTTTCTTCATTTTTTTCCCGACTCCCCCCATTTCGTCTAACATGAGGGTATGGGTGCGATCGTAGGTAGCTCCCACCATGAAGAATAAACTCGCTCCGATTAAACCATGGGAAATCATCTGTAACATGGCGCCACTCATGCCAATGTCGGTAAAGGAGGCAATACCTATCAACACAAAACCCATATGGGAGATGGAGGAGTAGGCAATTTTTCGCTTCAGGTTTCGTTGGGCAAAGGAGGTGAAGGCGGCGTAAATAATGTTTACCACCCCTAAAATGATGAGGATGGGAGCAAATACCGCATGGGCATCGGGTAACATTCCTGCGTTCATACGGATGAGGGCATAGCCACCCATTTTAAGTAAAATTCCAGCCAAGAGCATGTGGGCGGGGGCGGTAGCTTCTCCGTGGGCATCAGGTAGCCATGTATGAAGGGGGAAGATGGGCAGTTTAACACCGTAGGCGATGAGGAAACCACCGTATAGTAATAATTGCAGATTTAAGCCGTAGTCTTTCTGGGCGATCGCACTCATGTCGAAGGTGACGGTATCCCCGTAAAAAGCCATGGTTAAAGCCCCTACAAGGATGAATAATGAGCCTCCAGCGGTGTAAAGGATAAATTTAGTGGCAGCATAAAGTCGTCTCTTACCGCCCCATATGGAGAGGATGAGGTAAACAGGCACTAATTCCAATTCCCACACAAGGAAGAAAAGTAACATATCCTGCACGGCGAAAACGGCGATTTGTCCCCCATACATTGCCAACATCAGGAAGTAAAACAACCGTGGTTTAAGGGTTACAGGCCATGCCGCCATAATAGCAAGGGTGGTGATAAAGCCCGTTAACAAAATGAGGGGCATCGATAAACCATCTACACCCACTGACCATTTTAGGTCAATATCTGGTATCCATGTATAGCTTTCTACCATCTGTAAATCGGGGTTATTTAGATCATAACCTTGGTAGAAGGCATAGACGATTAAAACGAAGTCTATTAAGCCCACGGTAAGGGCAAACCATCTTATGGTTTTACCATCTTTGTCGGGGATGACAAAAACGAGAAGGGAGGCAACAATCGGTAAAAGAATGATTGTCGTTAGCCAAGGAAAGTTTGTTAAATCCATTTTTAACTTGAGAAATAGTTATATAGTTATTTAAACTGCTTATATACATAAGTTCTAACAACAATCTAACAACTATTTTCGGGGATCTTACATTTCGTAATGTTAATTTTTGTTTTAATGAATCTGGTTTACATAATGTAGAGCGGTGGGATAGGCAAATTTTATGCCAGCGTCGGCAAAGGCAAATTTGATGGCTAAATTCACTTCATGCTGGGCTTTACGATAGATTTTTAATTCATTATTGCTATGGACAAAATAGATTACTTCATAGTTTAAGCTGAAGTCTCCAAATCCTGCAAAATAAGCAATATCAAAGGTAATATTTTCGAGGGGGGAGAGGGCTTTTTCAATTATTTCAGGAATTTTGGGCAATAAATTATTGTCTGTTTCATAGATGACTCCTAATTTTATCCTTGCTTGGCGACTTTGCATCCTTTTATAGTTTCTGAGACGGGAGTTTGTTAAGTCGGTATTTGCTAAAATTAATTCTTCCCCTGTGAGGGATTTAATTCTGGTGGTTTTGATGCCAATATGTTGTACATATCCTGTAAATTCATCGATGGAAACTAAATCAGATATTTCAAAAGGACGGTCAAATAAAATGGCAAAATAACTAAATAAGTCTTGTAATATTCCTTGGGAAGCAAGGGCGATCGCCACCCCCCCAATCCCTAAACCTGCGACAATTGCCCCAATATCAAATCCAAGATTACTAACAACAAATATTCCAGCTAAAGTCCAAATTAACACTCGAATAGCGGGAAAAAGAGCGTTAATATTTTTCTCTACCACAGAGTTAGAGTAATGGTATTTATTACTATAAAATTGAATAACTACCCTAGCTAAATCAATTAAAAATCTGGCGGTACAAAAAGTAATAGCAATGCTTAAAAATGTATTGGCTAATCCTAAAAGAGTATCATTTATTTGCGTTTCTTTAAAGGTTAAATAACAAATAATAAAATAACCGATGGGTATAATATGCTTATTAATAATTTCGATAATTTGATCATCTAATTCCGTTTCTGTTTTACGGGTAATTTTTCTTAATTGCCGAAATAATAAATTTTTACTAATTTTTAAGATAAAGTAACTCATTACTAAAATAGTAATAACTACGGCAATATCAGTTAATAAAGTTCGTAAATTGGGTGCAAGATTAAATAACTGATCTAAATTAAAGTCCATGTAAAAAAAAATAAATTAGGGCTTGATGAAAAAGTGGTGTTGGGGTGGGAATAGATAATTGACAACGGATAAATAAGATAACATGGGAAAAGTAAAAAAATTGACCAAATAAATCACCATATGTTTTGTAGGTTGTCCAAGGTAATCAATGTCGCTCTAGTTTTACTGATAAGTGTAACCTTTTTAGGAGGTTGTGGAAGGGGAGAGGTAGCAGAGGCTAGAATGCCTGAATCTCAGATAACTCAGGCAATATTAAGTGATCCTAAAACATTTAATGCTGTTTTGTCTCAGGAGTCTCCGAACATTTTCGGTTTAACTTATGATGGTTTGGTGGAGGAAAATCCCCTTACGGGGGAAATAAAACCTGCCCTAGCGGAATCTTGGACATTTTCAGAGGATAATCTTAATGTTACTTTTACCCTGAAGGAAAATTTACAATGGTCTGATGGTGAACCTTTGACGGTGGATGATGTGGTATTTAGTTATAATCAGCTATATCTTAATGAGGAAATTCCTAGTAATGCACGGGATAGCTTGAGGGTGGGGGAAAGTCGTGCTTTACCAACGGTGACGAAGATAAATAATAGACAGGTTAGATTTACGATTAATGAACCTTTTGCTCCTTTTTTGGAAAGTACGGGTTTATCTATTTTACCTAAACATATTTTAGAAGAAAAAGTACAACAAAGGGATCGAGATGGTAATCCTTTATTTCTTTCTTTTTGGGGTGTAGATACTCCCCCTGATCAATTAATAGTGAATGGTCGTTATAAGTTAAAAAGTTATTCCACTTCTCAACGGGTTATTTTTACTCGCAATCCCTATTATTGGCAGAAAGATGAGCAGGGTAATTCTTTGCCTTATATTGAAGATGTGGTATGGGAAATTGTGGAATCCACTGATACTTCTTTACTCCAGTTTCGCTCGGGTAGTTTAGATTCCATTGGAGTTTCTCCTGAGTATTTTTCTTTGCTTAAGCGGGAAGAAGATAGGGGAGATTTTACTATCTATAATGGTGGGGCTGCCTATGGTACTACTTTTATGGCGTTTAACCTTAATCAGGGTTCGAGGAATGGTACTCCTTTGGTTACTCCCTATAAGTCGAAGTGGTTTAATAATGTGCAGTTTAGAAGGGCGATCGCCCATAGCATTGATCGTGATAGGATGATCAATAATATCTATAGAGGGTTAGGAGAAAAACAAAACTCCCCCATTTCCGTACAATCACCCTTTTATGATCCCACCGTAGAAGGCTATGAATACAATACCGAATTAGCCAAACAAATTTTAATAGACGAAGGATTTAGATACGACGATAACGGCAACCTATTCGATGCTGAAAATCATCCCGTCCGATTTAGCCTCCTTACCAACGCAGGAAACCGCATCAGGGAATCCCTCGGCTCACAAATTAAACAAGATTTAGAGCAAATTGGCATCATCGTTGACTTTACCCCCATCGCTTTCAATGTATTAGTAGATAGACTTAGTAACTCCCTCGACTGGGAAGCCCATATTATCGGTTTCACAGGGGGAAATGAGCCTAACGGAGGCATAAACCTATGGAATCCTGACGGTAATTTACATCTATTTAACCAAAAACCCCAAGCAGGGAGAGAAGATATTGAAGGGCGAGTGATAGCAGACTGGGAACAGGAAATTGGTGATTTATATGTACAAGGGGCAAGGGAATTAGAATTTGAACGTCGCAAAGAAATTTATGCTCAAACCCAGCAGTTGGCCATGGAATATTTACCGCTAATTTATTTAGTTAATCCCTATTCCTTATCTGCCGTCAGAAATCGCATTGAAGGAGTAGAGTATTCCCCCCTCGGTGGTGCTTTTTGGAATATAGAACGATTAACTATCGCCGATGAATAATAAAACTGAATCGGTTGTTTTTGGTGAAGAAATGCAAAAAATCAAGAATAAATGTGACAAAAGTATTCTTTTTTTACCATTGTCATAAACAATAAAAACTAACTTAATTTATCAAAAAATGAGACTATAATGAGCCACTTGTTTTGATAAAAAATATATAGGAGTGTTGCCTTATGAATATGATGAAAGTTTTTTCTTTATTTAACCGTGAAAATCAAGAACCTTCCCTAGTTACAAAAAATAAAGGGAAAGACATTAATAATAAAACCCAAGAATCTTCCCGCACCACATTTCTAGCCAGAATTACCGATAATTTAAAAGATAATATCCTTGATCTACGTTAAATTCCTAATCAATAATAAAAGGGTGATTTTTTCACCCTCATTAGTTAACCAAAAATTAAGGAACAATCATCGAACCGATACCATCATCCGTAAAGATTTCCAACAATAAAGCATGGGGTATTCTACCATCAATGATATGAGCCGCCTTCACCCCTTGCGCAAGGGAGCGCACACAGCAATTCACCTTAGGAATCATTCCCCCAGATACTACCCCTTCGTCAATTAGATCTCTAGCATCTTGAATAGATAACTTATACAGTAAAGTAGAAGGGTCATGATAATCCCTTAAAACTCCGGGGGTATCCGTCAACAAAATTAATTTTTCTGCTCCCAAAGCCGCCGCAATTTCCCCTGCCACAGTATCAGCATTAATATTATGGGATTGTCCATCCACATCCGCCGCCACACTCGAAATAATAGGCACATAACCACTTTTTACTAGAGAATCAACTAACGAACTATCAACATTAGCCACTTCTCCCACAAAACCAACTTTGTCACGATTCACAGATCGAGCTTGAATTAAATTACCATCTTTTCCGCATATACCAACGGCTTTTCCTCCAGCATCATTAATAAGGGTTACTAACTCTTTATTAACCCTACCCGTCAACACCATTTCCACTACTTCCATGGTTTCTGCATCCGTAACCCGTAAACCATCTTTAAATTGAGGTTCGATACCTAGTTTTGTTAGCCAAATATTAATTTCTGGACCTCCCCCATGAACGACAACAGGATTTAAACCCACTGAAGCGAGGAAAACAATATCTCGAATAACTCCTTCTTTTAGAGAACCATCTTTCATGGCTGCACCACCATACTTTACAACGATAGTACGTCCTGCAAATTTTTGAATATAGGGTAATGCTTCGCTTAAAACTCTTACTCTAGTTGCTTCTGATTCTTTGTAGTATTCGCTTTCTGTGTTTTCTACCATTTTAATGTTAAATTTTGTTTTGACATAATGAATATTCACTTTAATAACAAGATACTATCAATATTGTTCGTGAGAAACAATTATGTCGATTTTGATTCCCAATTTATTTTGTGTTACGTCGAGGAATGATCAAAAATAAATAATAATTAATAATTGTTTTTAAAGAAATGTTAATTAGTAATGATTATGGTTTAACTAATGATTCTAAAATGTTTTTTTTAGAAGAAATTTTATCCCCTAAAAAAGTTAGGCAATATTTTAAGCAACATTTACCTAGTATTTTATCTGAATATCAGTTAGGCCAGATAAAAGTTATTCGTTACAAACCTGAAAAACGCTGCTTAATTGAGTTTACATTTGAGGGGAAAAACTCCTTAATTTTAATCGGCAAGGTAAGGGCTAAAGGTACTGATTTTAAAAGTTATAATTTACAAAAACAGTTATGGAAAAATGGTTTTAACAATGATTGTTGCGATAAAATTTCTGTACCTGAACCTATCGGAGTGATTCCTCAATGGCAGATGTGGTTACAAAAAAAAGTTCCTGGCAAAGTTTTAAGGGATGTATTTTCTCCAAAAATGGATTCAAAGATAGTTCAAAAGATTGCTCAAGTTGCCCATAAGTTACATTCAGCAAACGTGCCTACTTTTCGTTCTCATCTTATAACGGATGAGTTGGCTATTCTTGAGCAAAAGTTACCCTTAATTTTACAAAGTTTTCCTCAATGGGAAGATAGTGTGAGAGATATTTTAAATAAGTGTAATTATCTTGGGCAATTAATTCCAGAAGACAATAGTTTATGTGGTATTCATCGAGATTTTTATTTTGACCAAATTATTGTTAACGAAGATCATTTTTATTTATTAGACTTAGATTTATATTGTTTAGGGAATATGGCTCTGGATATAGGTAATTTTATCGGTCATATTACTGAATATAGTTTGAGAAAGTATGGTGATTTTAATATTTTAAAAGCCCAAGAAAAAACTTTAGAAGATGAGTTTATTAGATTAGTGGGGGAAGAAAACAGAGAGGCTGTGACAATTTATATGATTTTGACTCTAGTAAGACATATATATCTTAGTACTCTATTTCCCGATCGTCACTTTTCTACCCCTACTTTGTTGGAATATTGTGAAACTTTACTGGATAATTTCTAATAATCAAATTCAGATCATGTAATTCTGATAAAAAGTAAGTAATAATAACTAGAACTCAGGAACAAAATTATGTCACCCTACTTCTTAAAGAAATATTAACTATATTTTTTTACATAATTATTTATCTATGAGTAGTAATATTAATCTTCCATCGGTGAATGAGCAGGCAATTTACAGAAAAGGGGCATCTATAGGTAAGAGATGGCGAATAGTGCTTTATTCTCACGATACTATGGGTTTAGGGCATAAAAGGCGTAATTTGTTGATTGCTCAAAATTTGGGAATTTCTCTTAAGAATGTAGACATATTGCTTATTACAGGTACAAACAAAAGCAATGAGCTTGAAACCCTTGAGGGTGTTGATTTTGTCACTTTACCCGCTTTATATAAAAATGATGCAGGGGGTTATCAGGCTAAACAATGGCAGATGTCTATTGATGAAATTGTTAAGATGCGATCGCACATTATCCTCACAACAATTCAAAGTTTTAAACCAGACATATTAATAGTCGATAATGTACCCAAGGGTGCCATGGGAGAATTAAAACCTACCCTAAAATATCTTAAAAAAGAAACAAAAACCTTCTGCATTCTTGGTCTAAGAGATATATTAGATGAGCCAAAGACTATTTATCAAGAATGGAAAAAAGCTAAAAATGAGAAAATAATTCGTAACTATTATAATGAGGTTTGGATTTATGGAGATCCGACTATTTATGATGGAATTAAAGAGTATAAATTTTCGGCAGATATTGTTGATAAATTCCGCTATACAGGATATTTAGATCAACGGACAAGGTTAGAATTTACCTCTAATAAATCCAGCTTTAAACTAAATAATAAATCATTGGCTTTGTGCATGGTAGGAGGAGGGCAAGATGGAGCAAATTTAGTGCTTACTTTTGCTCAAACTAACTTCCCCGACAATGTTCAGGGAATAATTATAACAGGACCTTTTATGCCTTTAGAAATACAAAATAAGTTATTAAAGATCGCTAAAAATAAGTCTGATTTATGGATTTGGAAATATGTAAAAGAACCAACTTTACTTTTAAAAGAGGCTAAATGGGTGATTTCTATGGGAGGATATAATAGCACCAGTGAGGTTTTATCTTTTGAAAAAAGAGCTTTAATTATACCTAGAGTAAATCCTCGTCAAGAACAGCTAATGCGTATAAAAAGACTAGAAGAATTGGGATTAGCGGATATGTTACATCCTGATGATTTAAATCCTGATTCTTTGGCAAGGTGGTTACGAGAAGAAAAAAAAGCCCCTGAAGTACATAAAATTATTGATTTTCAAGGATTAAAAAGAATTCCTGAGTATTTAAGTAGAATTTGTGATGAAATAGAGGGAAAAAATCATTATAAAAATCACTTTATTGGTAATATTTAATAACTCTTAAAAGCTATTTTTTATGAGAATATTGATTCTCTACTGAATAGATAATAACTATTAATTTCTGCCTTAACGACAAATCATAGCAAAATTGACCAATCCCATTTTTTTTAATTCAATATCAAGTATAGTTGCCATAAAAGCATGATTCAATTTACACCTATTCAAGATTCTATAAAAGTGGGGTATGTTCTTAAACGGTATCCTCGGTATTCTGAAACTTTTATTGTGTCTGAGATTCTTGCCCATGAAGCCGCTGGATTGGAAATACAAATCTTTGCTCTACATCCTCCCCTAGATGGACATTTTCAAGATATTATTTCTAAGGTGCGATCGCCCGTAACCTATTTATTTTCCCATGATCTCAGGGGCAGTACGCTATGGAGTGTTTTTGATAAAGCCAGTTATATTATCCCCAATTTCTGGCAGAAACTAGAATTTGCCCAAGGGGAAGACGTGCATCGAGTCCATAAAGCCATTCAACTAGCCTGTATTGCCCGAGAACAAAACTTCACCCATTTACACGCCCACTTTGCCACCTCAGCCACCATCGTCGCTAGACTAGCCAGTCATTTTGCCGAAATTCCCTACACCTTTACCACCCACGCCAAAGATATTTTTCATGAAAGCGTAGTACCAGCAGAATATGCCCGTAAATTGACCGATGCCACCGCAACCATCACCATCAGTAAATATAATCTCGATTATCTTCAAAAAACTTACGGTGTAAAAGCCCAAAAAGTGCAACTTATTTATAACGGTTTGGATTTGCAACAATACGAGTTTGCATCTGCTGTGCATCGTCCTGGCAAAATTGTAGCGGTGGGGCGATTGGTAGAGAAAAAGGGATTTACTGTGTTAATTGATGCCTGTCAAATTTTAGTCAAACGTGGTATTACCTTCACCTGTGAAATTGCGGGGGCAGGAGAGGAAGAGCTTTATCTGCGTCAACAGATTGAAAGATTAGGACTACAAGAGCAGGTGAAGTTATTGGGGATTCGCCCCCAAGGGGAAATAACAAAATTGATGCAGTCGGCATCGGTGATGGCTGCTCCTTGTGTGGTGGGAGAAGACAGTAACCAAGATGGTTTACCCACGGTTTTATTAGAAGCAATGGCATTGGGTACGCCCTGCATTTCCACCAATTTAACGGGGATTCCAGAGGTACTGCATCACCAAGAAACAGGATTAATGGTGTCACAGAATGATCCTATGGCCCTAGCAGATGCGATCGCCCTGCTCCTAGAAAATGCCGATTTGCGAGTAAAACTAGCAACCCAAGCCAGACAACTCATGGAACAAAAATTTGATATTCATCGTAATGCCGCTCAACTGCGCACCTTATTTCGTGGGGCAACATCGATAAAAGAAGTAACAATTTAGGAGAAAAAAAATGCGAATTGCTTATATTTGCACAGATCCGGGGATTCCAGTATTTGGTTGTAAAGGATGTTCTATTCACGTCCAAGAAGTTATCCGTAGTCTCATTCAACAGGGGCATCAAGTAGAATTGTTTGCGGTACGTTGGGGAGATAAACCCCCTGCGGATTTGGTATCTGTACCACGACACGAACTGCCCAAAGCCCCCAAGGGAAATGATCTTGCTTGGCGAGAACAAGTGTTGTTAGCCCATAACCGAGATTTACGGCAGATGTTAGAACAGGCGGGTAAATTTGATTTAGTTTATGAGCGTTATGCCTTATGGAGTTTTACTGCTATGGAATATGCTCACATTCGAGGCATTCCGGGGATATTAGAAGTAAATGCACCGTTAATCGACGAACAAGCAACCCACCGAGGTTTAATTGATCGGCACAAAGCAGAAGTTGTAACTCGTTTAGTGTTTAGTAAAGCAACGGTGTTAATCGCTGTCTCCCAAGGTGTGGCAGACTATCTTGAGAGTTATCCCCAAACTCAGGGTAAAGTACATATTGTGCCTAATGGTGTCAATCCCGATCGCTTTCCTTTACATTTAGCCCCCATTTTACCTAGGGACAAATTTACCGTTGGCTTTGTGGGTACTCTGAAACCTTGGCATGGCTTACCGATATTGGTGGATGCCTTTGCTCAACTGCACCATCGCCATCCCCATACTCGCCTATTAATTGTCGGAGATGGCCCGGAGCGATCGCCCTTAGAAGTAGATTTGATTAATCGTGGCATTAGGGATGCCGTAGAGTTTACAGGCAAAATACCCCCATCAGAAGTGCCTGGATACCTAGCTTCTATGGATGTGGCTGTTGCTCCCTATCCTGCAGAGCAAAATTTTTATTTTTCCCCCCTCAAAGTGTATGAATATATGGCAGCGGGGTTGCCCATTGTTGCTAGTGGTATTGGACAAATTGAAGCTGTGATCGAAGATGGTATTAACGGTTTATTGTATGAGCCTGGTAATAGTGAGCAGTTAATCCATTGCTTAGATTCTTTGAGACAACAACCCGAATTAGGTCATCAACTAGGAGAAAATGCCAGAGAAACTGTAGTGCGATCGCACACATGGACACAAGCAGTACAAAAAATTTTAAGCCTCACCCCAACCAACAAGCAAAAGGAGGTAACAGTTTAATGGGTCGTCCACAAAAGTTAACAGAAGCCATACCCAGTTTATGGCGAATTTTACAGCGCTTTTCTCCTTATATACGCAAACAACAACCATTAATCCTAATTTCCATGACAGCATTGTTTTGTGAAATTGGACTGCGATTAATAGAGCCTTTACCGTTAAAATTTGTCTTTGATGAGATTTTTGCAGAACAAACCAACGGAACATTAAATAACTTTCCCTATGTTGAAACCTTAGATACTCGCATCCTTATTATAGGTTCGGCGATCGCCCTATTCCTCATTACAGCTTTAAGAGGTTTAGCCGCCTATTGGAATACGGTGGGGTTTGCCTTGGTGGGTAATCGTGTATTAACGGAAGTTCGTAGTGTTCTTTATTGCCATTTACAAACCCTATCCCTATCCTTTCATAATAGCTCCCGTGGTGGAGATTTAACCTTACGAGTGATTAGTGATGTGGGTTTACTCCAAGAAATAACCGTTACCGCCCTACTACCGTTATTGGCAAACTGTTTCATTTTAATCGGTATGGTGGGCATCATGTTCTGGCTTAATGTTCAATTAGCCCTGCTTACCTTAGCAATGATTCCTCTATTTTGGTTTGTAACCATCCGTCTGAGTAGTCGAATCCGCAAAGTTTCTAAACAACAACGTCGCCGAGAAGGGGCAATGGCATCCACAACCGCCGAATCCATGAATGCTATCAAAATCGTTCAAGCCCTATCATTGGAAGATCAATTTGCTTCTGTGTTTACAGGGCAGAATAAGAAAAATCTTAAGGACGGGGTAAAAGCCAAGCGCCTAGCCGCAAATTTGGAACGGACAGTAGATGTCTTAATTGGTTTTGGTACGTCTTTAGTATTATGGCGTGGAGCAGAATTGGTTTTAAATAATGCTCTTACTCCGGGGGATTTATTAATTTTTCTTTCTTACCTTAAAAATGCCTTTAAACCTGTGCGCGATTTCGCCAAATATACAGGACGACTAGCTAAGGCATCAGCGGCGGGCGATCGCATCCTCGATCTACTCGATCAAACCCCCGAAGTATATGATTTACCTGATGCCGTGGTGGCTCATACTTTTGAGGGAACGATGCAATTTAGGAATGTGGCTTTTGCCTACGAGTCTGGACACCCTGCATTACAAAATATTGATTTTACGGTGAAAGCAGGACAAAAAGTGGCTATTGTAGGACACTCTGGCAGTGGTAAATCCACCTTAGCTAACCTCATGTTACGGCTTTATGATCCCACCCAAGGAAGTATTTTGATTGATGGGCAGGATATTCGTCGTTACACCCTAGCATCATTGCGATCGCAAATTAGTGTGGTATTGCAAGATAGCGTTTTGTTTGCCTCCAGTGTATGGGATAACATCGCCTATGGTTGCCCCAATAGCACTAAAGAGGAAGTGGTAAGAGCAGCTAAATTGGCCAACGCCCATGACTTTATCCTAAACCTACCCCAAGGCTATGACACCGTATTAGGTGAGCGAGGAGTAACCCTTTCTGGAGGACAAAGACAACGAATTGCGATCGCCCGGGCGGCTATTCGTCAAGCACCAATTTTAATTTTAGATGAACCCACCACAGGATTAGATAAGGGCAACGAACAGGAAGTATTAGAAGCCTTACACAGACTGGCTCAAGGATGCACCACTTTTTTAATTGTCCATGATTTAGAACTAGCCGCCAATGCAGACTTTATTTTGTACATCGAAAAAGGATACTTATTAGAACAGGGAAACCATGAGCATTTAATCAAACTTAATGGTCCCTATGCAACCTTCTACCGTTTACAAGCAAACGAAATGCATCAACTTCAAGGAGGTACGTATTAATGCTATTACCGGCTGATGATTATTTAATTCGCCGTGATCTGGATCTAGTGGGATTACGTTTACTCTTAGATACCGATGCCTTGGCAACTACCCTATTGGCTCAATTCCCTCATCTGAATTTGAATCAAGTAAAAAAAACTTACATTCGTTATAAACCTGCTACCAGTTGCATTGTTAGCTATGAATTGACCATTGCTCAAAAAACCGTATTAGCCTACGCCAAAGCGGTTACTAACCAAGATAAACTGGAAAAATATGTTCAACGCCCAGGGGTTATTCAAGATTGTGGCATCGGGCGCACTGTTTTCAAACCAGAAAGGGTTATTTTTTCTCTTTTGCCTAATGACAACAAAATGAAACAATTAACAAAATTGTTCGACGTGCAATCTCGTGAGCAAACATTACAAAAACTTTTACCCGACCATGATGACTTATCCTCACTCACCTTAAAAACTCTGCGATATAAGCCTGAACGTCGCTACGTTGCCCAACTTTCAATACCCACCAAACCCGAAGCTATCGTCAAAGCCTACAGCCATAGGGAATATCCCCAAGCAGAAATTAACGCCCATGCTTTTAAGTCCATTGCTCCTTTACATATTTTACCCGAGCTAGGACACTCCAAGGGCGATCGCCTTTTAGCTTTTCCTTGGATTATGGGGTTAACTTTAGCTGATTTGATGACCATTGCCCCTGATAATACAGAACAATTTATCTTAACGGGAACTGCGCTAGGGTTACTACATCAACAAGATCCCAAAAACCTAAAACCCTTATCTCGTGGTGATGAAGCGAAACATTTACTGCTCCTTGCCTCTGATTTAACTTGGCTTTGTCCTCAGTGGAAACATCGTATTCAAAATATAGCGGTGGAACTTTCTATTGCCATATTAAATGCACCTATTATTCATCGTCCCATTCACGGTGATTTTAATGGGGAACAAGTTTTATTAAGTAATCGCAATGACATTACTTTTATAGATTTCGATTGTGCGATGGGTGGTGATCCAGCCATGGATTTAGGCTCATTCATTGCTAAGTTAATTCGAGATGAGTTACAGGGAGTCTTATCCACCAAACAATGTGAAAAACTGGCAATGGCCTTGGTTGCTGGATACCGCACCACTGCGCCTGAAGTAATTTCAGATGATCAGATTCAACTTTATACCGCTGTCGGATTATTTCGATTAGTGGCTGAGCCGTTTCGTCATTGTGAATGTAATTGGTTAGAAAAAATTGACATCATACTATCTCGCATTGAACAGATTACAAATATCTTTAAGCCATGATGATTAGTAGAAAAATAACTTTAGGGATTTCGGCAATGGTAGCTTTATATTGACTTCCTGCGATCACCCACGGATACATTTACAATCTCATAATGACCCCATCTACGTGAGAATTATTCGCACAACTTTAAGTTTTTAAAATCCCTCAACATTCACCGCAAAAATATCAATTAATAGACCTTTTTTCTTCCTTTAATGGAGGTTTTTGATTAACAAAAGGTTGACTAGGATTAATTAAATCAATATAGATAATATCTTCACGGCGAATTTGTTGGGTAATGGGGGTAAGTTGAGCCAATACTTGTAACTGTTGAGATAGTCTTGAAGTATAGGGGCCTAGGTGAATTTTACCTAAATCCGTAGTCAGAATAATATTGTTGGGGTTTTGCCAGTCTATTTCTTGAATAGGGGCGGGGGAAGCCATTAATAAACGGTATAATTCCTCCCAATAGGACAAGTATAAAGCAGGATTACCAAGCATTTTGAGGCTAGGAACTTTGTCAGGATACTGCTCTAAATTTTCGTACATATCCCTATCGATAAAAATACCATCGGCACTAATAAACCCTAGATGCCCCATAACAACCTGCCCATTTTCATTTTCTTGGGGCCCATAGGCCATGGCAACGGGAAGACTCTCTTCCACCGTAATAGTTAGACTGGGGGGTACTATTTTTTTTGTGATGGTAATATTTTTTAAGGGTGTTCTTTGCCCTAATTCATCTGCTAAATATTGTCCTGAGAGGGTTAAAATAGGCTGAGGATATTCTAGGGGAATTAAACTACGCACTTCCCTATCCGATAGCAGTTCATTCCCTTCAATGTTAATTTGCTCACTATCACTTAGTACCCAATTGGGGTGGGTAATAGCCCAAAAAACCCCTGTGGTAACCCCCATAGCTACAAAAAAACGACATACCGTAATACGATTGCGTCTTGCCCTTTCCTTTCTTAATCTATTACGATGCTCAACAATTTGGGATGGGGGTACGGGATTACGGGTGGTTACCATGGGCTTATGCAGATTCTGGAGTTGGTAAAGATGATGGGTGTAATAATAACTCAGCGGTACTCCGTTTTTCAACCATTTCTTTAGTTATTAAACATTTTCTTAAATCTTTGCGAGAAGGCACTTCATACATCACATCGAGCATAATCTCTTCTACTATACCCCGTAAGGCTCTGGCTCCTGTTTTACGACGGTAGGCTTCTTGGGAGATGGCTTTGATGGCTTCGGGTTCAAATTCAAGAATAACGTCATCCATGCCCAAAAGTTTTTGATATTGCTTAACTAGGGCGTTGCGAGGTTGGGTGAGAATCGCCATGAGGGCTTCTTCGTTGAGGGAGTCGAGGACAGCTACTACGGGCAAACGTCCTGCAAATTCGGGAATTAGACCAAATCGGACGAGGTCATCGGTTTGCATTTGTCGGGCGGCGTTGGCTATTTTTTCTTCTTGGGTTTGATTTTCGTTGGGTATTTCAAAGCCTAGAATTTTTTGTTGTTGGTTTTGTTCAATGATTTTGTCTAAACCGCTAAATGCTCCACCGCAGATAAAGAGGATATTACTGGTGTCGATGGTGATACAGTCTTGATAGGGGTGTTTTCTACCGCCTTGGGGGGGAACATTAGCGACGGTGCCTTCGAGCATTTTGAGGAGGGCTTGTTGTACTCCTTCCCCTGAGACGTCCCTTGTGATGGAGGGATTTTCACTTTTGCGGGCAATTTTATCAATTTCGTCGATATAGATAATACCTCTTTGGGCTTGATCGATGTCTAAATCTGCTACTTGTAGAAGTCTGAGCAAGATGTTTTCTACGTCTTCCCCTACATAACCTGCTTCGGTAAGGGTGGTGGCATCGGCGATCGCAAAGGGTACATCCAAGACTTTAGCAAGGGTTTGGGCTAGTAAAGTTTTCCCAGATCCCGTGGGGCCGACCAATAAAATATTGGACTTTTGTAACTCAATATTATCATCTTCTGGGGTGTCTGGGTTCTGATTTTCCTTGACACTCAAACGTTTATAGTGGTTATACACTGCCACGGAAAGAATTTTTTTCGCCTCATCTTGCCCAATTACATAATCATCTAACTCGGCTTTAATTTCTTTGGGCTTGGGAAGGTCTTCTAGGGAGAGGGGACTGAGGGAGTTGGATTGTTTCGTTGGATGTACGGGTTTTCCTTTTAGGGCTGGTTTCCCGGGTACGGGAGATGCAGACATTAATTCTTCATCCAAGATTTCGTTACATAGTTCTACGCATTCATCACAAATATAGACCCCAGGTCCTGCAATTAGTTTGCGTACTTGCTCTTGGGATTTCCCACAAAAAGAACATTTCAAATGGGAGTCGTATTTAGACATAAAGCTATTTTTTTTACTATTTTAACAATGGACTTCTAAACAAAGAGGTCTTAGAAATGGGTGATTATTAATTGGGAGGGAGGGGAGAAAGGTAACACCCGTGGGAAAAAATTTTGTGATACTTCCACCAAAACTGAATGTTACCCCTTGGTTTTTTTAGAATGCTTCGGATAGGTCAATATCTTTGCGATCTAGGGGAAATTGGATTCCTTCTCGTATGATAATATCGTCAATAATTCCGTATTCTTTGGCTTCAGTGGAGGACATATAAAAGTCTCTTTCGGTGTCTTCACTAATACGCTCAAAGGGTTGCCCTGTGTGGTGGGTAATGATTTCGTTTAATCTTTGTTTGATGTATAAAATCTCTTTGGCTTGAATCTCGATGTCACTGGCTTGACCTTGGGCGCCTCCTAGGGGTTGGTGAATCATGATACGGGAGTTGGGCAAACCTAGCCTTTTTCCTTTGGCTCCCCCTGCTAATAAAAATGCTCCCATACTGGCGGCGATGCCGTAGCAGATGGTGGACACATCTGGTTCTATTTGCTGCATGGTGTCGTAGATTGCTAAACCTGAATAGACAGATCCTCCGGGGGAGTTGATATAGATGTAAATGTCTTTGGTGGGGTCTTCTGCTTCTAGGTAGAGGAGTTGAGCTACTACGGAGTCGGCTACTTTGTCATCGATGGCGGTGCCGAGGAAAATAATTCTTTCTCTGAGGAGGCGGGAATAAACATCAAATACTTTTTCTCCCATGCCAGAGGATTCTACTACCATCGGCACGGTGGCGTTATTTACGATATTCTCTGTTCTGGTGGCAGAGGGTTGATGGGGATAACTACTGTTAATGTTTGGTTTGGGAGATTGCGATTCTAGCATAGCTTGATGAGGGTTCCTTGTGAAAGCTCTTTTATACGACTTACACCTTAATATTATACTACTTTATAGCTGATTTCGAGGGTATAACGGTTCAATGGGAGGGTAGGTTTTCCCCACCCTTAGGAGTTAAATTAATTGATCAACGATCGCACTTAAACCCACGGAATTAGATGCTTTGAATAGGATGCGATCGCCTTTAGTCATGATCTCTTTTACTCGATTTAGTAATTGATCATGGTTTTCAAATATTTCGGTATTTATTCCTTTTGCTCCCGAGGCAATGGTTTTGGTATCCTCTTCATCAGCTAAAATTAACACCATATCTAACCCCAATTCTTCGGCTTTTTCCCCCACTTGATGATGGAGGGCGGGGGCATACTCCCCTAATTCTTTCATGGTACCAAGGACGGCAATTTTACGCTCCCCTACGGTATTTTTGAGCATTTCCAGAGAAGCCAACATGGATTCAAAACCAGCGTTGTAGGTTTCATCCAGAATTACCACATCATTATCGAGATGGTAACGTTTTGCTCTCCCCTTGGGCATATGGACCTCAATTCCTGCTTTCAGGGGTTCTAAATCCAATGCGAGGACATGGGCAAGGGCGATCGCCCCTAGATAATTAAGGGCATTATGGCTTCCCTGCAATGGCAAGGGATAGATTTCCCCGTTTACCTCAATTTTATCCTCATCAATGATTTGACCCTGAAAATCGCCGTTTTCCAAGCCATAGGTAACGGTTTTTCCCTGCCATACCATCCGGGCTGTTTCCATCAACAACTCATTATCCGCATTCAAAATGGCGACTCCGTCGGGTTGCATATTAGCCAATAGTTCACATTTTGCCCTAGCGATGGCTTCCCGTGAGCCTAATCGACCGATGTGGGCCGTGCCTACGTTAGTAATTAAACCGATGGTGGGGTTAACTATATCCGTAAGTAAGGCAATTTCCCCCTCACCCCTCATGGCCATTTCAATTACGGCAAAATTATCTTCTTTTGTTATTTCTAAAAGAGTCTTCGGAACACCAATTTCATTATTATAATTAGCCTTCGTTTTTAATACTTTTCCTTGGGTACTTAACACCGCACTTATCAATTCTTTAGTGGTAGTTTTACCCACCGAACCAGTTACTCCAATAATAGGAATATTTAACTGTTCTCGCCACCAGTGGGCTATTTTTTGATAGGCTTCTAAACTGTCTTTTACCCTAAAAATTGGGACATTAAATTCCTCTTTACCTACGTACTTTTCATCTACTATAAGGGCGATCGCCCCTTGAGCCACCGCTTGATTCAAAAAATTATGACCATCAAAATTTTCTCCCCGTAAAGCCACAAAAACTTCTCCACCTTGTAACGTTCGGGTATCTGTACTTATGCCCCTACATTCTTGAATTACAGAAGAGTCATTATAACCCTCGCAAATTGAATCAGTAATTTCACTGATAGAAGTAATATTTAAAGAAAAATTCATAAAAAAAAATAGTAAAATTCAGTATTTTAACTGATACATAGCATAACCTTTTGGGGTAAAAGATGGGTAATTTAACAGAGATAAAAATTAATATTACCGTTTAAAATAGATAGGTAATTAGATAAATATCCCACCCACAACATACCATGGACCACCGTGAATATTCCAAAATTGTCAAAAACTAAACAATTTAATAATAGTGGCGGAGAACAATACCTTTTTGATCACCTATTATACTGCGTCAAAACCGAAACCCCTGAACAAGTAATCGAAAGATTTAATAGACTATTTATTCAGGCACAAGGTTATGATGACCAAAAAGTGTGGGAATGTTTAGCTAATATCATCGGTAATCCCAAATCCTCAGAGCAATTTCCCCTAACCCTCAACCGCTGTTGTCACATCCTTGTTAACCGTTGGCAGTTATCCCCCCAAACCCAAGGTTACATTGTGGATTTAATTAACTGCTTTAGATACGTACCCAAAAGTCTTCACCGTGGCTATGTGCGCAGTTTTACCGAGCAATTGCGCGGATGTGTTAGAAAATTTATCGACAGCGACTATTACACCCAATTAAAACGCCTTGCCAACATTATCGGCGAGGGCAAAATCAAAAAAGAGGAAAAAAAAGAAGAAATCCTCGGTAACCTAATCAACCGTTATCCTTATTTATATGATCACTGCTTACTAGGAGTTGGTAGTAGTATAGAACAACAGCAAACCGTACATAAAGTAAAGCACGACTTAGAGAAAAAATTTGATACCAATCTTTCTCGCTTCGTTACCTATCAATTGAGGGTAGCCCAGAAGAGGGAAAATGGAGAAACCGTTGATTCTCGTATCATCACCCCCGTGGAAAATCCTACCCTCCTAAGTAAAAGAGATTTAGGACGTAGTTTAAAAGAATATGTCGGACCAGCAGAAAATGGCTATTCTTATAAAGAATTATCCCGTAGTTTTGTAGCCCATACCGAAGGAATACGCAACTATCAAATGTTTAAAGATAATCTTTATGAATATATTACCCAGTCCATTGATGGAAAATATGGTAAAAATAGCTTTAATAAAAGACTTTATGATCAATTTCAAGGTTTGTACCCTGAGTATAATGGTAAAAGACCAGATGAGTTTTTAAAAACTCGTACCTACAGCCAAATTTTCAATTATTTAATTGTGGAAAGTCCTCAAAATCCTAATCATTTAGTATTTATGGATATGATTAGTAATATGGGAACCACAAAAACCATTGGTGTCTTTTTGAAGTTGGTTTTAACTTGTACTCGGTTAAAGCCCTATTTAGAGAAAAGATTTTCTATTCTTTTTAGTCATTATGAGTCTTTTTCTAAGGATGGGGCGATGTGGTTGGTAAGAAGTTTGGAAAAGGTTAATGTTGGTTTTAGTGTAAATTTTAGTAATGTTGATATGTCTTTTCTCAAGCGTCTTTATCTACCCGGAAGATAGGGGAATGTGATAAATAAGCGGAGTCGTGAGGGGAATTGACAATTGACAGTTAATCTCCCCATACCAATAGCTATCCTATTTACCTGAGTCTTCCTGAGCGTAAGATACTAATCACTAACCATAAACCGAGGAAACTGGCTACGGCAAATAATATATTACTCAATAGCATTAATTGAGCTGTACCTGCCCCCGTGGAGATAATGGCGGCACCCACAATCAGCGCCCCCACCACAATGCTAAAAGATAGGCGGTTAGCAGAATCATCTAAGCTACGGCGTACATTGTCTAGCTCCCTAATTTGTAGGTTAAATTGTAGGGTTTCTGAGCTTAATCTATCTAAGATTACATCAAGTTGACGGGGCGATCGCAACCCAACGGATTTTAAATCCAAAACCGTACGAAATACCGTTTGTAAAGGAGTTTCACCAAACAACTGACGACGAAGTAAATCAATAGTTAAAGGTTTAATCTCATCCAAAAGATTAATTTGGGGGTTAAATTGACGGGCAACCCCTTCTAAATTCGCCAAACTTTTGGCATATAAACCCATATTACCGGGTAGCTTAATCTTATTATCCCTACTTACCTCTAAAATTTCATAAAAAACCTCACTAAAATTAATCTGAGAAAGACTTAGGTTATAGTATTTTCTTAACATAATATTATAGTCATTTTCTAACTTAGCAATATTAGTTTTTAAAGAAATATTTTCAGATAATTCTAAAGTTAATTGAGCACATTTTTGAGCATCAATATCCACCACAGCCAACAACATTTCCGTTAATAATTGTTGTGTACGAGGATCTAATCTTCCGATCATACCGCAGTCAATGATAGCAAGACAGCCATTGTCAAGATAAAAAATATTACCCGGATGAGGATCAGCATGGAAAAAACCATCTATGTATATTTGCTGGAAAAAAGCTCTAAATAAAACGGTGCTTAAATCAGTTCTAATATTATCATCTGGTTGCTCTTCAAAAGTAGGAATATCAGCCTCTAAAATAGGAGTACCATCCAACCATTCCATTACCAGAATTTTTTTAGTGGTATAGTCCCAAAAAATTTGAGGAACAACGATTTTTTTTGGATCAAACCATTTACTTTTAGCTAAATTTTCCCTTAGTTTATCCGTAAAAGTAGCTTCTTTTCTAAAATCTAACTCTGCTAAAACAGCACTGGTAAATTCATCAGCTAATGTCACCACATCATAGTCACTCCCAAAATCACTGAGGGCAACTAAATCGGCAATACCTTTGATAATGTTAATATCCTGGTTAACAATCCTCTCAATATTAGGACGTTGTACCTTAATTGCCACATCAACCCCTGATATTAGGGTACCACGATGTACTTGAGCAATGGAACCAGCGGCGATAGGTTCACGGTTGAGGGTTGCAAAAATTTTGTCCAACGGTTTATTATACTGCTCTTCCAGGCTTTTTTCTACTTCTCCCCAAGACACGGGAGGCACGTTAGCTTGTAGGGCGGTTAAAGCCTCAATATATTTTGGAGGTAATAAATCGGGGCGAGTGCTGAGTAACTGTCCAAATTTGACATAAAAAGGGCCTAACTCTACTAAAATACGGCTTAAAACTTCAGGGGTTGGTAATTGAGGTTTGTCTGATTTTCCCCCCGTGAGAATACCGCGCATATAATCCCAACCATTACTTAAGACAATTTCGATTATTTCTCGTTGGCGGGAGCTTGTTTTGGTTTTTGTAATGGATGACATAAGTTTTTTATTGAAAAAATGGCTCTTTGTTTTCCATTAATATAACAACTATTTATTAAATAAAATGTCAATTTGTTATTCTGTTTTACTACCCCAGAGTCTGATGAGAAAAAATAAACAGATTAAAAAATAACCTGTGGTAAACATTCCGTTGAGATACATTAAACGAATAGAAAATAAATCATTACTAAAACTACTTCCTAACCATAAACTACTATAAATTGTTAACCAACTTAATCCGAGCCTGAGGGAAACACGACTAATTTTTTTTGTTTGAAACTGATTTTCTGATTTAGAAAATACACTAATGAGGGCGAAAAAAATACCAACGATGGGCATTAAATATAATGACAACCAAAATTTATTTAAGTTTTCTTGACGATAATTGTCTTTCATTATTTGGTGTTAATAGTTATCAAGATTAGTTTTTATTCTTCTATTTTTTTTGATGATGAGCTACATTGCCATTATATTCTCTTTTAATTGTATTCTAATTGACAATTTATCTGAAAGTGATGGAAAATGGAAGCATCGTTAACAGAACTTGGAAGGAATAAGAATTAATTATTAATGACAAAATTATTAGAGTTTACGGAGTCCGATAATAGATTATCTAACCGCTTCATTGAATTAGATCCTGAAGGATATTTTATCATTTCCATAGACCGAGAAAAACAATTGATTTGTGCAGAGCATTATAGTAATGCTATCAATGACCAAGGTTTAGCGGTTGATCCTGAAACGGGGGAGGTGATAGCCTGTAAGGGGGCAAAACCTCGACAAGCGGTAACTTTATTTACGGGTAAAACTGCTAAGGAAATTTGTGTCAAACTTTTTGAGGAGACTAAACCTGTGCCTGTTAGTATGTTTGATCATGCGTCGTATTTAGGTAGGGAGTTTGTGAGGGCGGAAATTGCCTTAAAAACTGGAGAGGAATATATTCAAGATTAAATGGGCGTTGGATAATTTTTTTTTTAAGTCACTATAACAAGGGGTTTAAACCCCTTACCTCAAAATTAATAAACATCAATTATTCTTGTGAGTAAGATCAAAATTGCTGGGGAAGAAGTTGCCCCATGTGAGGTTAAGCAGATACAAATTCCTGTGGCGAAGTTGCCTACTCAAACGATGATGTCTTTGCCTGTGACGGTGATTAATGGCAGGGAGGAGGGGGCGAAGTTGTGGTTGAGTGCGGCTATTCATGGGGATGAGATTAATGGGGTGGAGATTATCCGTCGGGTGGTGTCGTTGATTAATCCTCAGAGGTTGAAGGGATGTGTGGTGGCGGTGCCGATTGTTAATGTGTTTGGTTTTATTGAACAATCTCGTTATTTACCTGATAGGAGAGACTTAAATCGCTCTTTTCCGGGCTCGGAATCTGGCTCGTTGGCTTCTCGTTTGGCGGAACTTTTTATGCGGGAAATTGTGGCTAATTGTACCCATGGCATTGATTTACATACGGCGGCGATTCATCGTATTAATTTACCCCAAGTGAGGGCTAACCTTGATGATGAGGAAACAAAGCAATGTGCGATCGCCTTTAATACCCCTGTAATGATCCATGCTACCACGAGGGATGGTTCTTTGCGTCAGGCCGCCAGTAAAAAAGGTATTCCCATACTATTGTATGAAGGGGGAGAAGCCCTCAGATTTGATGGTAAAGCTATCGATATGGGCGTTAGGGGTATCCTACGGGTGATGAATTATTTAGATATGTATAACATTTATAATCATGACCTGGAAAAAAAATCTGTTATGGTGGATAAATCAAAGTGGATAAGGGCATCTAGTAGCGGAATATATCTATTAGAAACGGAATTGGGGGCGGAGGTACAAAGAAAACAGGTTTTAGGTAAAATTACTGACCCCTTTGGCAATAAAAGCGTTGCCATCAAAGCCCCATTTAACGGTATAGTAATTGGTCATGTACAAAATCCCCTCGTCAATCAGGGGGATGCTATCATTCACTTGGCTTCTGCTGAGAAAATATAGGTAGAATTTATGATAATAAGGGGCTTAAGCCCCTTGCCCTTAACCTTGCTTAAAGCCTCTTGCGTCAAGCCTAAAGCCTCAAGTATTATGGACTTTTCCCATTTCCTGCCCGAATTGTAAATTATAATGAACTACAGCAATCCGCTACTCTGAGATTGCTGTTTCTGACGCTTCTTTGCAGACATCTGCTTTTTCGCCCCAAGTTGCCTCATACTTCCGCATTCGGTAGAGCTTGACGACTCTGCATCTAAAGAGGCACGTTCCAT